>JAZRDX010000020.1:0-9803 GCA_045660565.1 Eubacteriales bacterium | reverse complement strand
TTTTTCGTGATTTTTTCTTTTCGGTTTCGCAAAGCTTTTGGTATGATAAATTAATCTTTGCAAACTCCGTAACCGTAGTTTTTTTTTTTATTAAAGCACACATCACAACTACCTGCCTGCGGGGGCTCCCCGCCAAAAACTTTTTTGACAGCCGTGATGTTACTTTTTCGTGATTTTTTCTTTTCGGTTTCGCAAAGCTTTTGGTATGATAAATTAATCTTTGCAAACTCCGTAACCGTAGTTTTCTTTTTTATTAAAGCACACATCTCAACTACCTGCCTGAGGGGGCTCCCCGCTAAAAGAACAAACCGAGAAGCGCGCCCGCTATCGCCGATATTACCGCGCATATTATCGTTTCATATCTTGTAATCGGTGTTCTTTCGAGCCTTGTGATTCTTTCGCTCTGACTTATCTGCTCTCTTACCATATTTTTCATATTTACGGCAAGCTCTCTCACACTGAGCGAAAGCTCTCCTATAATCTTTATCTGCTCCTCCTGACCGCTCACCCTATGGTCAAGCTCCGAAATACGGTTATCGTGGTCGTTGAGCTTCAAAAGGATATTTTCTTTTATTTCTTCGGTATTCAATTAAATAATCCTTTCTTTTATAAGTTTTCAAGAGCTGAAGATACCGGAAGGCTCCACTGCGAGCTGCTTTAGCCCTTGCTGTAGCTTAGCTCTACGCCGTAGCCTAACATCTCAGCCTCTCCCCTGCCGTAAACCGCAAGACGCACGGAGTCGCAATTTCCTACCGACAAGGGTATTTCAAAATTATCACCGCGCGTATCGCTTACGCTCACGGTTCTGCGCGGAAAGCTTTCACCATTACAGATACAGCCTACTCCAAGCGAGCCTCCCGACTTAAGACGCGCTTTTAAAAACAACCTTGTCGGTGTCATGTTGTTTTTGTTATCTGCAAAGGTCTTGCCCGTTTCAAAAAACCATCTCACCTTGTCTTCAACAACGGGATATCCGTCTTTTGTATAACGGTCAACAGCACTTATATCGGCACTGTCATAGTCCCAAAGAACAAGCTTTGAGCCATTTCCGTCTTTACAAACCGCCATAAGATTTTCTTCCGTTTTAAAGAACTCGGTAACCCCGGGGTCGTCTTCTATACTCCAGCATTTAGTTACAGTATTATAAACGTAAATACCGGATCCTCCCTTTTTATCCTGAAGCCGAACGTAATATTTTCCGTTATACACTCCGGCCGGGGACGGAGACTCGGCATCAAAAAAGGTAACACCGGGAAACAGTTCGCCGATATAGTCATCGGGAAGCTCTTCAGCGGGCGGCGCCTCGAGAGGCTTTTCGGCAACCGCAAAAAACAGTTCTTTATCAAGAGCCCCCGATATTTTTTTCGGGAAGCTGCCGTCATAGGCGTATATTCCGTTTTTCCCTTTATAGTACACCGTTCCGTCGATGCACGCAATGCTCTTTCCGTCTCTTTTTCTTACCCCGTCGCATTTCAGAGTGGACGCGGTTATCTCTTTATCCGAAATTTTAAGTCGGACTAACGTATTTTCGGTAAACGCAAGCACGTCTCCGCGGTACTCAGTAATACCCGTAAACTCCTCGCTGCCTCCTATATCGGCAGACAGTCCGCCATCGTATTCACTCCAAGAAATCGGGTTATTAACCGCACCTGCGTACGCCTTACTTATAAATTTACCGTTTCCGTCATAGCCGCAGAACACACCCACTATTCTTCCGTCAAGCAAAGTGAACTGCTGAAGCGTGGGCATATACCGTTTTAACGTATAATTAGTTATTTTTTCTATATGCGGCGCGGCACCCGCAAAGTATATGTGCTCACCGTCGGTGTGAGCTATCCGTATATATTTCCCGATTTCCCTGTCAAGACCGCTGCATTCAAGAACCTCGCCTACTCTATGCTTTTTGGCAAGGGACGGCCACTTTATTCTTACGTAGCTCTCGTAAGGATACCACTCGTGATCTCCGTATATCATCATTTCATAACCGCCATCCGCCTTGGGCTTTGCCCACAAGCTCCCATCTAAGGCGCCGGCCGGCTTTGTGCCGAGAACGGTATATTCGGATATTACGTTAAAATTCTTATCGACTGTGGCAATTTCCGAGCCTTGAACACCCATAAGGTAGGTAGAGCTTGTAATTCCAAAATCGGTGCTGTCCGCGGTATTAAAATACGCCCCTGTCGGCATAGCCGCAAGGTAGCTTCCCACCTTCATGATTTTATGTTCTACGTGATCGAAGAAAAAATCTCTCATTATCTCCGTGTCTCCGTTAAAAAACACCCCGTCCTCAATTCTTACAAGCCGATCATCGTCAAAAGCCGCGATAATTTTACCGTATTTTCCGAGAGTAGCGCGGCGAGGTCTCGGACGAACCGAGGGAAAAGAGCTGTCAGAAACGTTTTCCGCGCGGACGAGGGTGCCGCCTTCCGCTCTTTCGTCGGTCGAAAAACCGCAAAAGCCGTCAACGCTTTTAACCGCCGTTTTAGGAACGTATAAATCGTTTATCTCTTCCATACTGCTCCCTCCGTGTTATAAAATAGTGTAATAGACAGTTTTTTCGGGTTTTCTCGCCCTGTTAACATAGTCAACGTATTCCGAATACGCTCTATTAAAAAACCGCGCGTAATCATTGTATTTATCAGACCTACCCTCGGCAAAGGTGCTCTTCATAACGAGATAAAGCGGATAAAGCTCCGCGTAAGCATCGGGAGCGGTAAGCTCGCTTTTAATATTCAGATTCTTTTCTTTCTCCGTGCGGAAAAGCTCTATGCTTATTTTTTCTTCAAGCTCTGAAAGCCACTCAATAAGCCGCCTGTAACCGCCGCCGAATTTGTAGATGCCCTCAGCTCTGTCAATAGCATCGGATACTGTCATTTTTAGCTCCTCCTTTGTATTTTCTATCAGTCGTCTTTTCTGTTTTCAGCGATGTACGCGTCGGACACTCTGTCCTGTCTCTGGCTCTGCTCTATGATCTCCTTGAATTCATAAGGAACAGCAACGCTTTCACCGCATTTTATAAGCATACGTCTGCCGTTTACCGCGACGTATCTTTCGTTATCGTTTCTTCCTCTTTTAGGTATAAAAACAATGTGTTTTCCGTTATTCATTTTCATTTTCGTCCTTTCATAAGAAAGGGAGCGGCGTCTGCCGAAAAGCAAGGCGCCGCCCCGCAAAGGTTTTAAGTTGTTTGCGGCAGCGAATGTTTTTTTAGCGCTACCGTTCATTTCACCGCTACAATCACGTTCGGTCTTTTACAAAAAGCTCTAGGGCTTTTTTGTAAATCAGTTTTCAGCGGCGTTTTCGGAGAACGCGGAAACAGACTCAACTCTTACCATGTACTCCTCGACGAGGCGCTTTGCGCACTTGAACGCCTTCCAGCCCACCGAGCTGCGCTGATTAAGCGGATCGTTTCCGTATCCCTTCTGCTTAATTATGTTTTCAATGCCGCCCTCCATCTCGGTTACACCGTAAGCGTCAGCACCGAGAATAAGAGTTGAGAATACGCTAAGGCCTTCGCTCGTTCCGCCCTTACAGAAAATCTTATCCGATGCGGAAAGCGTCTTTTCAAGAGCTGCTTCAAGCGTAAAGGTGGTCTCCCCATCGGCTACCGTTACATCGGTTATCTTGTTGGCAGTGCCGCCAACGTATACGTCTATCGGAAGATGCTCGTCAATGCCTTCGAACGCGCCGCTTACCTTTACGGTTTTCTGACCTGAGGTACCGGAAACAACGTCAAAGCCGGTTCTGCCGAGAATAGTCATAGGAGCAAAGATTTTTGCCTCGGTAGACTCAACGAATCTTACTCCGCCTATCGTTCCTATCTCACCTCTGAGTATGTTTTCGGGCTTTGCGTACTGATTTACGCTTATCCAACGGTCGCCTGCCTCCTGCATAAGATCGTAAGCGACGTAGGGGTGAATGATACCTACGTAGTAGCCGTCAATCTTGGGTGCATTCATCGCCTTAAGCTCTGCCGCGGCCTTGAAAATCTGCTTTACGGTAAGCTTACAGGTGCGGTCAAGCGCGCCTCTTTCGATAACCTCGGTCTCGGCTCCGCCCTCGCTTACCTTAGGACAGAACATAACGTTCGTACCTCCGTTAAGCTCGTTTCTTACAACGGTATCAAGAGTAAGACCTGCCTGACACGCGAGTTTCTTTGTTGCCTCGATTATCGTGTTGTCAACCGAGGTAAGCTCGAAAACGTCGGAGAGCTCTACGTAGTCTCCGTACTGCTCGGGAGTACAGGTTATAGCGGTAACGTTCAGCTTGTTACCGGTAGGAGTTACACCCTCGGTAATAGCCTTGGTTGCCTTCGGGAGAGAGGAAAAAGAACGGAATTCAACGGAGCGTCCGCCGTTTTTCGGTATCTTTCTTTTCTGTCCGAACTGATCGTGAACAAGGCTCGGAGAGGCAAGCTCGATAAGAGCCTTGTCGTAAAATGTTTTCATTTCTGCGGAAAGATTATTTCCGTCGGTATCGGAAAGGGTGGTATTTACAACCTCGCCCGCTCCGAAAAGCTTAAGAGAAAATATTCTGTTTTTCATTTAATCTGCCTTTCTTACGTTATTTGAATTTGATTTTTTCGCCCGCTTCCGCTCTGCGTAAAAGCTCAAGCACGTCGCTCCCCTTTAACGCGGAAACGTTTATGCCGGTAATCATTCCGACACTGCCGCCGAGACCGTTTTCCCTCGGACGGCTGCGATTGATGTTTTTTGAGATACTAACGTCAGTCCTTTTCACCTGCTCATGAGGTGTTTTTTCCGTAACGGTATCATAGAGCGTATCCGACTCGGCTGTTTTTTCTTTGCCCACAGTATCCGCGCCGACTTCCTTCACCTCGCTACCGTTGCCTGCGTTAACTTCGAAGGACGCAGACGGTGTATCCTCATTCATTCCTGTACAGCTGCTTTTTCCGACAGCGGCACTTTCCCCGTTCTTAACCTTAGAGCTTTTTAGTCTCTTACGTATAATGCTTTCGGTGCGCCGCTTGTACGCGTCTCTGTACCTGCCCTTTATAAGAGCCAAAAATTCTATGTCGTCTTTTTCTGCCTCGGAAAGCTCACCTGCGGAATTTACGCGATTACGGGCTTCCGCCGACGAATCGGCAATTCTCTCCTCAGCATCTGCTTCACTACGCTGTATAGGCTTCGTCTCACCTACACTACCGCATTCAGCACCCTTTTCCACAGCAGAAATTTTTCTGCCGCCATTTCCGTCATCGGCGACATGACGGCTCTCCTCTACGCGCTGTTCCGGAGCAGCACAGGTTGGATTCTTTTTTACGCCCGATATATCAGTAAAGCCGCAAGCGGCGTTATCTGTGTTAATAATGTTTTCCATGGCTTTCACCTTGTTGTTTACGGGAGGGGATACCCCTCCCCAGCATTTAATTTGCGTTACTTCGCTTATATTTCCCGGGTTATCTTACGCTTACGCAGTCGGGATAATTTTCCTCAAGAAGCTCAAATCCAAGGAGCAGGGTATCGAAAATAACGCTAAGCTCATCTTCCCTTTCCTCTCTTACCTCAAGATCAAATTCCGCATACCCGGGTTCAACCGTTACGTTTGAGCTTAAAAACGCTCCCTCGCTCTGCATTCTCTCTATTTTTTCGACAGCGGTAAGGACAAGTATAGATGCGGCGGCACAGGCAAGATTATCCTCACCCGTTCCCTCGGTTTCATCACCGCAGATAAGCCTTTTATCCTCGCTTACAGCGTGTCCGCTTGCCTCGAAAAAATATCTGTCGTTATAGCAGCCGCTTGTTACTACCGTCATACCGCACTTTCTCCTTTCTTTTCCGCTTCCTTTCCGCTGTCATATATACGGGAAAGGAGCTCGTCTCTGCCTTCAAAGTTCATTGACGCAAGGAGAATGAGAGCCGCTTCTCTGTTTTCGGGTGCGAAAACCCCCATTTCATAAAGCTCCTTAGCCATATTGTTCTGCTCCTCGCGCTTCGTATGTATAGTCTTTTCTGCCGATATGGATATATCAAACGCAGGGAGACGTCCGTAGGTTTCACCCCCGTCGTCGCATATCCCCTTAAATCCGCTGATAGAGCTGTTATCGTAGGTAAGATAATCCGGAGTGCTTTTTGAGCCGTTGGGGCTTATAACTCTGAAGCATCTCGGAACGGTATAAAACTGTCGGATAAGCTCTACCATTATGGTACAAACCTTACAGAACGCTCTGTATGAAGCCGAGATCATGTCCTTCGTCATTTTGCTTCCCGACTGCTGAAGCGCGCTTATCGCCGCCGCGGCTATAACGCCGCCCTCGGTACCGCCCGAGGTAACGTCGCGGTTTCCGGACGTTTCCTTAAGCTCTGTGATTTTATTATTGATAACGTGGATACACATATCGGAAAGCGGTTCAACCTTTATCTCTCTTATCGACTCATAACCGAGCCCCGAGCCTTGGATATGTACAAAGGGCTTTGTCCAATCGGCAAACTCCTCCTCGTTTACCGAGCCGTCGGCACGTATGAAATAACGTCTGGTTGCCGACATTTTCGCGTTTTCAAGTATCGCGAAATCAAGCTTATCGATCTGAAGCTGGGCGTCCTTCATTATATCAAGGGAACCAAAGCCGCAGGGAGAGCCCTCTGTCGGATACATAATGTCGGTTACAAAGGGGTATTTTCCGTGATCGTAAAGACCCTTTTCCTCGTATTCGGGATAATCCTCGGTACAGTACAGCTTGTGATTTCCGACAAATTTACAGTAATGAATAATCTGTCTGCCCTTAGGGCTTCTCGCCTTGTAGTACCAATCGACCACCACCGCTTTGTCGGAGACGTCAACCTCGTCGTCATACACGTAACGGCTCGTTTCGGTTGCCTCCTCGGTGGGAAGCTCCTTTATCTGCGGATAGAGCCGCATAATCTCCTCTGCGGAGCGAAGCTCGGTGTGAAAGAGACTCGGAGATTGGTTAAGCTCGTTTACCCCCGGCTCCCAGAAAAGGTTAAGCACGTCTATGCGCTTCAGTTCAATTTCCCCAAGCCCGTCAAGTGCTTCGGGGTTCCAGAAAACACCGTAGCAGCCTGTTCCGTGCTTAAGCTTATCGTTCCATATATCGGAATAAACTCCGGGAAAGTCATTCTGCTCAAGGAGTGCGGGGAGAAGCTTAGAAAGTGCCTCCGCCGCCTCGGTATCCGACGGCTCTCTTGCCGAAATAAAGGGGGTAGGTATGGTGTCCATCGCGTCTGCGTGTTTTATAGCAAGTGAGTTAAAAAGCCACGCGGAGGCAGGGACGTATTTTACGTCTGAAAGCGAACGGGTATGTCTTAATTTGTACCACTGCTCGTTCTGAATAATTCTGTTAGTCAGCGCGCTTCTCTGTTTTCTGTATTTTTTTAAGAGAGCGGCGCCTTTTAAAATATCGGGCATAAAATATCCTTTCCGTTGCCTTATGGCAACTGTTAAATTAAGTAAGTTATCTTTCTTTCGTGCTGACAAAAGCATCTCTTTAAGAAACGGAAGATACAGGACTTTTTAAAGTTAAAGCCGTCTATAAATCCAGCGGATTATCTGGTATCTCTTTTGCGGACGGCTTTTTTCGTGCGCTCACGGGCAGATACATACATAGATACCTTACCTCGTCAGCAACGTGATCCTCGCCGTCGGTATCAAGGTCCTCGGGGCTTGTTTTTGAGAAGGAAAGCAGGGGGACGGTACGGAGAAAAGCCTTGCAGTTATCAAAAATATACATAAGGGGGTAGCCGTTTTCGTCAAAGGAGAGACGGTAATGAACCTGCATCCAACCGGGAATACGCTTATTGTCTCCGGGAGAAAAATAAACGCCGTGTCGCGCCGCCGCTTCGGCTATCGCCTCTCCGCGAGAGGCGTCCCATATACTTGGATCGGCTACACCGAAAATCTGCCTTCCTTTAAGATAAGGATGCTCGTTTTCTATTCGGTGTATCTCGGAAAAAATCCTGTCCGGCGTCCATTTTACTCCCTCGTTAGGCGTACCGCTGCACCCGTAAAGCTCTAAAATCCGATACACCCTGCCGTCATAGTCCTCTGCCCACCAGCCGCAGCTGAAGGGCTTTGCGTACCCGAAGTCAAAGCTTCGGAAAAGACGCCAACCTCTCGGAGGGTTAAAGGGCTTAATGACGTTTGAAAAGCATCTGCTTTCGTAGCCATCGGGGTTATCTTTAAATTCCTCGAAGAACTGCCCCTCGAAAACGTCCCAGTTTCCGTATCTGTGCGCCTGACGAAGCTTTTCGGGAAGCGAATCAAGAACGGTAACGTATTCCGGATTTCGCTCCATCAGTATCTTGTTGTCGTCAACCGTCGCCGCGATAAACTCATAGTCCTCTTTTCTTTCACCGAGGTTATAAAGCTTTTTAACGAAAAGCCGACGAAACCACGTGTGTCCCACCCCTCCGGGGTTTCCGGTAAAGAACATTCTGGGGGAAAAGTCCTTTCTCGTGGTTCGGTTGGCGGTCATCAGAAAGCTTACCTGCTCCCAGGTAAAATGGGTACATTCCTCGATACCGATAACGTCAAACTCCTGCCCCTGGTACTTATAAACGTCCGCTTCCTTGTCGCAGTAGCCGAGCTTCAGGTAGGAGCCGTTTGGGAACTCAAAGCATCTTTCCGATGCCTTATAGTTCACCGCTTCACCGAGAAGCGCAAGCAGAGGGATAAGGTGGTTTTCCTTAAGCTCGGGGAGAGTTTTACGGAGAAGAAGGCATTTAAGACCTTTATAGCGGAAGCAAAGAAGCACAAGCTTCGTTCTCATAGCCCACGACTTTCCCCCGCCTCTTGCGCCACCGTAACCGACGAACCTTGCCTTCGACTTAAAAAAGAGCCTTTGCTTTTCGGAGGGCGGCGAGATTTTTAGGGTGAATTTTCCTTTCGCTTTCACTGACTGCAAGCCTCCGCATCCTCGTCAAACTCAATTTTAACCGCACCCGCACCCTCGCTGTTCTTTCCGCTTGATATACCGTTAAGCTCACATATAACTCCGGTAATCTCTTTTATTACGGAAGAAAACTCCTTTAAGGTTTTGGTATCCAAACGACGCTGTGGCTTTTCGTCATGGGACACAACGAAAAGCTCGCGGTCCTCCGAGAGAGAGGAAAGCATATCCGCAATATTCTCCGCCGCTACCTTAAGCGGCGTAAGCTTTTTCTCTGCGTCCGCCTTTTTCCCTTTTCTGCCTCTTTTCGCCGTTTTTCTCTCTTTTTCTTCACACTCGGAAATCTGTACGATACCGTTTTGGACACCGGAAAGCTGCTTTCCTTCCGAAATCTGTACGATACCGTTTTGAGAATCTGAAAGCTGCTCTTCCGTCAATGAAGCTTCTTTGTTTCCCTCATTTTCTGCACTGCAAACAGCCTCCGCCTGCAACGCTATACCTATATCTCTCATTTTCTTCTTTGCAACTCTCCTCTCCTTAAACTCGGTGCAAATGAAGCAGACAGCTTTCACAAAGGTAGTCATGGAATCTGTCGGTATATATTTCCGAGGAAATAATTTCAGCGCAATACGCACAAACGTATTCTTCACCGCTGTCGGCAAAACCGTTTTTTTGCCTAGCGGTTTCTTTCGTTATTCCACCGATTTCCTTTCCCGTTTTTTCCACACCCTATCCTCTTTCCGTTTTTCGACATATTCCGACTTTTACGCATTTTCCGATCGTCTCACTACGCGCCGTAGGTTTTGAAACAACAGCGAGATAAGCCGGACGTCGGAAGATGCTTACGGTGAACGCTGTCTATTCCGTCCTTCCTCTGCCGCTGTAATAATTCTATCATTTTTCGGGTTGCTTCTCAAGGAAATCGAAAGACGTTGTA
>JAZRDX010000019.1:0-16459 GCA_045660565.1 Eubacteriales bacterium | reverse complement strand
GACGTTCTCGTTTGCACCACTATTATCGAATCCGGAATTGACGTACCGAACGCAAACACACTTATAATCGATGATGCCGAGAGATACGGACTTGCGCAGCTCCACCAGATAAGAGGGCGCGTAGGACGCTCGGGACGCCGCGCTTACGCATATCTTACCTACAAAAAGGGAATGGCGCTTAAGGACGTCGCGGAAAAGAGACTGACTGCAATAAGAGATTTTACGGAGTTCGGCTCCGGTTTCAGAGTCGCGATGCGCGATATGGAGATACGCGGCGCGGGAAATCTGCTCGGTACACAGCAGCACGGACAGATTGAAAGCGTAGGATACGACCTCTATATGAAGCTGCTTAACGAGGCGGTGCTTGAGGAAAAGGGAGAGAAGATAGAGAAAAAGCAGGAGTGCGGCATAACCCTTAATACCGATGCGTATATCCCCGAAAAGTATATCAGAAGCACGGCGCAGAGAATAGAAGCGTATAAGAAAATAGCGTCGGTTGAAACGGAAGCGGATATGCTTGACGTTTACGACGAGCTTACCGACCGCTACGGAACGCTTCCGCCGCAGGCAGAGGTGCTTTTGAAGATAGCGCTGCTGAGATCGCTCGGAAGCCGTGCAGGCTTTAATAAAGCGGAATACAGAAACGGCTCAGCACTGTTTTTCACTCAAAGCGTCGATATGAAAGCATGGCAGGGGCTTTTACGGGATTATAAGGGAAGAATATTTTTCTCGGCGGGAAACACGCCGTATATAACCCTTAAAATCACCAAGGGCGGCGATAAAATCGAGGAAATGCTTGAAATTTTAAAAAAATATACACAATTAAAAGAAGAAAACGTGTAGACAATTATAAAAATAGCTGATATAATAAGAAAAAGGCTTGCCTTATCTGAACGAAAGGATTTTAAGTTAAATGAAGTTAAAAACAAGGCTCCTATGTCTTATACTTGCGCTTATATCGTTAATATCGGTATTCAGCGGATGCGGAGTTATAAAAGGGGATACGGTAATGCAGCTTGAGGGTTATAAAATAACCGAGGCTATGTATTCCTACTGGATGGCAAGATATAAAACGCTGTTTTTAAGTAAGTTCAATGATTCAAAGGACACAGAGGAATTCTGGAAAAGCGAAACGGAAGACGGAATTACCTACGAAAAGTATATAACTGACTATATAAACAACTACGCCAGAGAGGTTCTCATTTCAATGAAGCTTTTTGACGACTACGGTCTTTCCTTTACCGCAGACGACAAAAAGAAAATAAGCGAGTATATAAAAGGTCTTAACGCGGCTTACGGCTCAAAATCCGAGCTTAACGCATATCTTGCCGATTACGGACTTAACTCAAAAACGCTTGAAACCATATATTACGCCGAGCAAAAGGTGGATAAGGTAAAAGCGGCGCTTTTTGAAAACGGCGGTGTTTTCGCAGTAACAGACGAGGACAGAAAAAAGTATTACGAGGAGAACTATTACTGCGCGGAGTGGATTTACATTTATACCGACGTTAAGCTTAAAAAGGACGAGGACGATAAGTATTACACCGATACAAACGGTAATTATATAACCGAACCGCTTACCGAAGAAGAAAAGGTAGCGAAGGATGCAAAAATTGCGGAGCTTAAGGGAAAGCTTACGACGGTAGATTTCAGAACGCTTCGCCAGGAGTATTCCGAGGAGGTTCTGGCAAAGTACGAAAACTACCCCGACGGAGTATTTCTTTCGGCAAACGACTATCAGAACTACGGTACGGAATTTATTAAAAAGATTTCCGAGACCGAGATAGGAAGCACCACCGAGTTTACCGAGGAGAATGTGCTATTCATTATTAAACGGTACGGACTTAAGGAGTATTCAAAGCTGACCACCCAGGAGTTTAATCTTATGAAAGGCTTTGAGGGGTACGTTGTAACAGCAAAAATGAATAGCTACTACGCCGCTATCGAGGTGAAAACCAACGATGAAGTTCTTGGCAGATTTGACATCAAAACGTTTACTAAATTATCTAATACAAATATTTAAAAGCGGAGGGAGAACCGAAAAATGATAGAGAAGATAAAGCAGGCTTTGCTTTACGGTAAGGATTTTTGTGAGGATACCGCGGAAAATATAAAAGAGACGGTTGTAACGGCTATGGATGCAACCAAGCTTTATTACCGAATAACCGCGCAGAGAAACGAGCTTAACGCGCTTTACGCATCGCTCGGCAGAAACGCACTGGCAGAGCTTACCGATAAGGAAAACGGCAGACTTTCCGAGGACGAGATAGCGAGAATTTCCTCGAGAATAAACGCGAAAGAGGAAATCTTAAGCGACCTTGAAAAGCAGTACAGAGTTGTAAGCGGAAAGGTTATCTGCCCGAAATGCGGTAAGTTTATTTCCGATAACGTTGCGTTCTGTCCCTTCTGCGGAAGAGCGACCGATATAAGCGCTGATTATACCGAATACGATTCAGATATTTCCGACGACGAGCTCGATGAGCTCCGCGAGCTTGACGAGATATAATTATCTTGGATTGTTGATATTGTCTAAAAAAACGAGAAGCGATATTTGAATATTGTATATTTTGCGGAAAATGAACGTTTTTTGAAAACGGTATTGCATTTTGTTAAACTATATGATATAATATAAGTACAATCAAATAGTATAGAAAGAGTAGGATAAGATAAAACCTGCTCTTTTCTGTTTGTTATCTGATAGTAAAAATCGAAAGGAACGTTATAAACATGGCGCAGAAGAAAAACACAGCCGAAACCGTCCGTGAGCTTGTAGAACCTACGGTAAAAGAGCTTGGATACGAGATATACGACGTCGAGTATTCAAAGATAGGAACCGAGCTGCATCTTGAAATCACCATCGACAGCGAAAACGGTATAAATATCGACGACTGCGAGAAGGTTCACAGAGCGATAGAGCCTTTAATTGACGAAGCCGATCCGATAGATAGCTTTTATTACCTTGACGTCTCGTCCCCGGGACTTGAAAGACCGATAAGAACAGCCGAGCACTACGTAAAATGTACAGGAGAGGTTATTGAGGCAAAGTTTTTTGCGGCAGTTAACGGAAAAAAGAGCGTTATCGGAACGCTTAACGGTTATGACGCCGAAACCGATACGGTAATGATTACCGAGAAAAACGGCGAGACACTTTCGGTAGGACGTAAACAGATATCGAAAGCAAACGTATATTTTGAAATGTAAATAATAAACTTGGAGGATAAAAGAAAAAGAAATGAATAAGGCATTATTTCAGGCTCTCGATATGCTTGAGAGCGAAAAGGGAATCCCGAAGGCTTATATGTTCGAAAAGCTCGAGGCGGCACTCGTAAGTGCATATCGCCGTGAGATGGGCGGAAACACCAACGTAAGAGTACACATAAACGAGGATAAATACGATTTTAAGGTATTCAAGAGACTTGACGTAGTCGAGGAGGTTACCGATCCCGATACTCAGATTTCTCTTGCAGACGCAAAGAGCCGTTCGAGAAGAAACGTTCTCGGCGGAGTAGTTGAAATAGAGCTTAAGCCCGACGAGTTCAGACGTCTCAGCGCAATAACCGGAAAGCAGGTTATAGTTCAGGCGATAAGAGAAGCCGAGCGCGGAATGATGATCAAGGAATACGAGGAAAAGAAGGAAGAGATAGTAACCGCTGTCGTTGACAGAACGGATCCCGAAACAGGAAGCGTAAGACTTAATATGGGTAACGGATACGCAACCCTTTTACAGTCCGAGCAGATTCCCGGAGAAACCTTCGAGCCCGGAGATCACGTAAAGGTATACGTTATAGAAGTTAAGAAAGAAAGCCGCGGACCGTTCGTAACCCTTTCCAGAACACACGCGGGACTTGTAAAGAGACTTTTCGAGCTTAATATCCCCGAAATTGCCGACGGAACGGTAATAATCAAGAACGTAGCAAGAGAAGCAGGCTCCAGAACCAAGATTTCAGTTATGAGCCGCGATGGAGACGTAGATCCAATAGGAACCTGCGTCGGTGAGAAGAACCAGCGTAAGCAGGCAATAACCGACGAGCTCAGCGGAGAAAAGATTGACATAATCCGTTACAGCGACGATATGGAGGAATACGTAAAGGCGGCGCTTTCTCCCGCGACGGTGGATAGCGTAGTCGTTGACGGCGAGCATTCCTGCAGAGCGTACGTTGCTGCCGACCAGCTTTCGCTTGCGATAGGTAAGGAAGGACAGAACGCACGTCTTGCGGCAAGACTTACCGGAATGAAGATTGACATAAAGACCGCTGACTGAGGTTAAAAAAGTGGAAGCAAAAAAGAGAAAAATACCGGAAAGACACTGTGTCGGTTGCGGTGAAACCAAAGAAAAAAAGCAGCTGATAAGAGTGGTAAGAACACCCGAAGGCGACGTTGTGCTTGACGTTACCGGAAAAAAGTCGGGCAGAGGAGCATATATCTGCCATAGCCTTTCCTGCTTTAAAAAAGCGAGAAAGAGCAAAAGACTTGAGGGCGGTCTTAACGTTCAGATTCCGGAGGAAATATACGAAAGACTTGAAAAAGAGCTTTCCGAAGAAAAGATATGACGGAAAACGAAACTAAAGTAATATCCCTTATAGGTATAGCGAAAAAGGCCGGAAAGGTTCAGAGCGGAACCGAGCGTGTTGTTGACAGCATACGCAAAAAAGAGAAAAACGGCGTAAAGCTTCTGCTTTGCAGCGCAGACGCTTCGCAGAACACCCTTAAGAGGATAGGAAACACCTCATCGTTTTACAGCATTCCGTGTTATAAGCTCTCGGTCAGTAAAGACGAGCTTGCGAGAATAATCGGAAGCGATAGCCTTGTTTCGGTTATAGGAATAACCGACGCGGGATTTTGTAAGGCGATGACGGACAGATTATCAGAAGATACAAAGTAACTAACGAGAAGGCGGACGCGTGGCGTTCGCAGGAGGTGCAAGTAATGGCAGAAAAACAAAGCGTAAAATTAAGTAGTCTTGCCAAGGAACTTAAGATGAAAAGCTCGAAGGAGCTTATAGAAAAGCTTAGCGAGCTCGGTTATAACGATTTTAAAACGACTTCGAGTATAACCGCGGATAACGCTGATGCGTTCAATAAGCTTTTCGAAAGCATTAAAGAGCGTTATACGGCAGGGATCAGCATTGACAGTTACCTTAAAGGCGAAGCTGTAATAGAGGAGTTTAAGGTCAAAGCGGAGGTGGCTGCGGAGACAAAGAAGGCAGAGGAGACTAAGGCTCCCGAAAAGGCTCCTGTAGTAGAGAAAAAGCCGGAGACCAAGGTTCCCGAAAAAACTCCTGTAGCGGAGAAAAAGCCGGAGACCAAGGCTCCCGAAAAAGCTCCTGTAGCGGAGAAAAAGCCGGAGATCAAGGCTCCCGAAAAAGCTCATGTAGCGGAGAAAAAGCCGGAGAACAGAACTCCGATAGCGGAAAAGAAGCAGGACGACAGAAAGCCCGCACCCGCTAAGCAGGAGAATGCAAAGCCTCAGGATAACGGACAGAATAAGAAGCCTCAGCAGAAGGAGAGAGTATTCACTCCCCCGACGCAGACGGCTAAGAATAATCAGAAGCCTCAGCAGCAAAAGCCGCAGAAGCCTCAGCAGAATCCTATGCAGGGACAGAAGCCGAAGCTTCAGGGCGGAGTTGAAATCGGAGGCACTTCCGAAAGCGGATTTAACGGTAAGCCAAAGGCTAGAGTTTTCGATACCAGAGGTGGCTCTGTTGACCTTTCAAAATACGACGAGAGATTTGAGAACATTTCCAATAAATCCGGTAAAGACTTTGGCGATACCAGAGGCGGTAGAGTTGTAGACGGACGTAAGAAGGGCGGAAAGTTCGATAAGGAAAAGGATAAAGAAAAGCTTGAGCTTGAAAAGCTCCGTAAGCAGCAGATGGAAAAGGCGAGACGTCTCCCCGTTTCCGTATCCATTCCCGACGAAATTACTGTCGGAGAGCTTGCGGTAAGACTTAAGATAAGCGCGTCCGACCTTATTAAGAAGCTCTTTATGCTCGGAGTTATGGCAAACGTTAACCAGACCATAGACTTCGATACAGCGTACCTTATAGCCGACGAAATGGGCGCAAAGGTAACCAAAGAGGTTGTCGTTACCATAGAAGAAAAGCTGTTTGACGAGGAAGAGGATACCGAGGAACCCCTCATCACCCGTGCGCCGGTAGCCTGCGTTATGGGACACGTTGACCACGGTAAAACCTCGCTTCTTGACGCTATCCGTCATACCAAGGTAACACAGGGCGAGGCAGGAGGAATTACCCAGCACATAGGTGCTTACAGAGTAAACGTTGACGGTAAGGATATTACCTTCCTTGATACCCCCGGCCACGAGGCATTCACCTCAATGAGAGCAAGAGGAGCAAAGTCAACGGATATTGCGATACTCGTTGTAGCCGCGGACGACGGAATAATGCCGCAGACGGTTGAAGCAATTAACCACGCAAAAGCGGCAGGCGTCGATATTATAGTCGCGATTAACAAGATGGATAAGCCTACGGCAAACCCCGATATGATAAAGCAGGCGCTTACACAGTATGAGCTCGTTCCCGAGGATTGGGGCGGCGACGTTATATGCGCTCCCGTATCCGCACTTACAGGAAAGGGTATAAACGAGCTTCTTGAAAACGTTCTCTTTATAGCTGAATTTAAAGACCTTAAGGCAAACCCGAACCGCAGAGCAAAGGGTGTTGTTATAGAGGCTAAGCTTGATAAGGGAAGAGGTCCCGTTGCCACCGTTCTCGTACAGAACGGAACGCTTAAGGTTGGAGATACCATTATAGCCGGAACCGCTGTCGGTAGAGTAAAGGCTATGAAGGACGATAACGGAAAGCACGTTAAGAGCGCAGGACCGTCCGTTCCGGTTGAGATAGACGGACTTAGTGAGGTTCCGGCGGCAGGAGACGAGTTCAACGCCGTTGAGAATGAGCGTATGGCAAGAGAGCTTGCCGAGCAGCGTAAGGAAAAGATACGCGACGAGCAGTTCAAGGCTAACGCAAAGGTCAACCTTGAAGCGCTGTTCGACAATATGGACGGTAGCGTAAAGGACCTTAACGTTATAGTAAAAGCCGACGTTATAGGTTCTGCGGAGGCGGTAAAGCAGTCTCTGCTTAAGCTCAGTAACGAAGAGGTAAAGGTAAACGTTATTCACGCCGCCGCGGGTGGAATTGTAGAGAGCGACGTAATGCTTGCATCGGCATCCGACGCTATAATAGTAGGATTTAACGTACGTCCCGATAAGACGGCGCTTGAATCCGCTGAAAAGCAAAAGGTTGATATAAGAACTTATAGAATCATATACGACTGCATAGAGGAGATCACCGCTGCAATGAAGGGTATGCTTGCACCTACCTTCAAGGAAAGTCTGCTCGGTCATGCAGAGGTAAGACAGGCAATAAGAGTACCGAGCGTAGGAATTATAGCAGGATGCTATATAACCGACGGAAAGGTAACGAGAAACTGTCAGATGAGAATCTTACGCGATTCTATCGTTCTTTGTGAGGATAAGCTCGCATCTCTCCGCCGCTTCAAGGACGACGTTAAAGAGGTTAACGAGGGATATGAATGCGGTGTAGGAATAGAGCACTTCAACGATATAAGAGAAGGCGATATACTCGAATTCTTCGAAATGGTTGAGGTTGAAAGATAATTTCAGTAAAAAAGGTGTTACCCCATACGGGTTGACACCTTCTTTGCTTATAAAACTTAGTTAAGGATATGAAAAACAATGTATACCGAATTTCTTCCAACGAATAAAAAGGAAATGCAGGAAAGAGGGTGGGCGCAGGCGGATTTCGTTTACGTAACGGGAGACGCGTACGTTGACCACCCGAGCTTTGGCGTATCAATAATTTCGAGAGTGCTTGAGGCGGCAGGGTACAGAGTAGCGATACTTTCTCAGCCCGACTATAAAACCGCGGAAAGCTTTAAGGAATTTGGAAAACCGCGCCTTGCCTTCCTCGTAACGGCGGGAAACATAGACTCAATGGTCGCCCATTATACTGCGGCAAAACGCAGAAGAAACTACGATTACTACTCTCCCGGCGGCAAAATGGGACTCCGTCCGGACAGGGCGTGTATCGTTTATACCAACAGAATAAGAGAAGCGTACGGAGACGTGCCGGTAATTCTCGGCGGTCTCGAAGCGTCTCTCCGCCGTTTCGCGCACTACGACTATTGGGATGATAAGGTCAGAAGAAGCATACTCGTTGACTCAAAAGCGGATATGCTAACCTACGGAATGGGCGAAAATATCTTACGTAAGCTCGCCGCGCTGCTTGATAAAGGCGTGCCGATAAGAAAGATAAGAGACGTACGGGGTACCGTATTTCTCGCAAATAAAGAGGATAAGGTGTTTTTTGATACCGTCGGCGGTTACGATTTTAACGACCTTAAAACCGATAAAAAGCTGTACTCCGAGGCATTCGGGGTTCAGTATAACGAAACCGACGCGATAAGAGGCAGAGCCGTTATCGAATATTACGACGGAAAAATGCTTGTGCAGAACCCACCCATGCCTCCGCTTGAGCAGGACGAGCTTGACTACGTGTACTCACTTCCGTACGCAAGACGTCCTCACCCTATGTACGATAAGGACGGCGGAGTACCCGGAATTGAAGAGGTTAAGTTCTCGGTAACACATAACAGAGGATGCTTTGGTGCGTGTAACTTCTGCGCGCTCGCGTTCCATCAGGGACGCTCGGTAAGAGCGAGAAGCGAGCAGTCGGTTTTAAGAGAGGCGAAGATTATAACGCAAATGCCCGATTTTAAAGGGTATATTCACGATATAGGCGGTCCGACAGCAAATTTCAGAGGTCCCGCGTGTGAAAAGCAGCTGAAGGACGGTGTCTGCGCGGGCAGAAAATGTCTTACCCCTACGCCGTGTAAAAATCTTATCTGCGACCATAGTGAATTTAAGAGAATAATAGAGAGCGTCGAAGCGCTCCCAAAGGTTAAAAAGGTGTTTATCCGCTCCGGAATAAGATACGATTATCTTATACACGATAAGGACGATTCCTTTTTCCGCAAGCTTATAAAGGACAACGTAAGCGGTCAGCTTAAGGTTGCACCAGAGCACTGCTGCGACAGCGTTCTTACGCAGATGGGTAAGCCCTCGATAGGCGTTTACGACAGATTTAAGGAGAAGTTCTTTAAGCTTACAAAGGAAGCGGGAAAGGAGCAGTATATAGTTCCGTATCTTATGTCAAGCCACCCCGGAAGCACGTTAAATGAAGCGGTAGAGCTTGCCCTGTATCTAAAAAAATGGGGTTACACACCGGAGCAGGTTCAGGATTTTTACCCGACACCGGGTACCGCGTCAACGGTTATGTATTATACGGGAATAAATCCGCTAAGCGGTAAGAAGGTCTACGTAGCGACCGATTATCACGAAAAGCAGCTCCAGAGAGCCCTGCTTCAGTTTGGTAACCCGAAAAATGCCGACCTTGTGCGCGAGGCACTTGAAAAATGCGGACGAGGCGACCTTATAGGCTACGGCAGTGAGTGCCTTGTAAGACCTAAGGAAGCGGAAAGCGGCTACCGAGGCAAAGGGAATAAGAGGGGAGACGGTGAAAAGAGAAAATCCGCTCCCGCAAAAAAGACGGAAAGCCTAAAAGCTCAAAATCAGTCGAAGAAACAGCTCGCAACGCGTGGGAAAAGCAGTTCTTTACCGAAAAGAGAAGTGAAAAAGCCGTTTGAACGTAAAAAAGGCTGGGCAAAGCCGAAGAAGAAAAAGTAACTGAAATTCACCTTTTTAATAAATAGTTTTGAAACCTTAAGCCTCACTTTTGCACAGCAGAGCCCCGAAAATTAAAGCCTCCCCTTGATGCAAGGGGAGGTGCCGAGCGTGTGCGAGGTGGAGGGGATTAGAATAAAATCCTCCCTCCGATGAGGGTAACCTTTCCTTAGGAACGGTGTGTCTTTGCGAAGCAAAAGACGGAAGGAGAAAGCGATAATCCTTGTAGTGAGTAAACTTGAAATTTACGCACTCTCCCTCAGTCGCTTTGCGACAGCAATTCATTTATGAATTTACCCTCACCGGAGGGAGCCTAATAAAAAAACAGGTTCAAAATGAACCTGTTTTTTAATTTCATTTTATTCAAGGAATATCGCGATGGCAAGCTCGGCGCATTTTTTTGCTACCGTCTCCTTACCGCTTTCGAAAAGCTCGGAAACTCCCTCGGTTACAATGTGGAAATAACCCTTTTCGTCAGCTTTAAAGCTTAAATCAAACGGCAAAAACTCAAAAACCTCGCCCGGTACGCGTCCGGATTTGCGCTTTATGATTTCCTTTGCAACCCTTTCGTATTCCGAAAAGAGAATGTCGTAGTCGCTTTCTTTAACAGGGGCGTCGGGATTTTCCTCAGCGGAAAGAACCTTGCAGCCACCGTCCGCCGCTTTTATTACCTCGCTTGCGAAAACAAACTTCCTTGCATCGTAATTTACGGTCTTTTCCGCGGCTCTTGTTTTCTTCGGCTCGGCGGGAAGCTTAACGGGAGACAGCGACATAAATACTCCGTCCTCACTAAGCTTTTTAAATTCAAAGTACGCCTCCTTAAGCTTTGACGACTCGTATTTTGCAAGGTCGTATCTTAACGTGGTAGGGAATACCTCCTCAAAGGGAAAACGAAGATATGTAAGCGTGTCGTACTGAAGCTCGGTAAGAGTATGTACAGTCGCGCTTTCGGTATCAAGTGCAAAATAATGTCCGTAAAATTTAAACTTATGTATCATTTTAAAAGTCCTTTCGCAAAATCAGTTGTTATCTGTACGATGCGTAACGCTTTGCTATATTTTTTCTCTTCTTTGCCGACGCGTGCGGCTTTTCACCGCTGCCCTTGCTTAGCGCTCCTAAAACGAAAAGCAAAACGGTAAGAGCCATACGTAAAAACGAGCCGCCGTCAAAGGAAGAATTTATAAGTGAGACCAGCAGTATTATAAGCATTCCGCAGAGCCCTGCGATAAGCCCGCTTAAAAAGCGAGCGTTTTCGGAGTTAACCGAAAAGCGTCCTCCGATAAAAGCGCTTAAAATCAGCGCGGTGTTTGAAAAAACAAAGATAAGAGAAGCGGGATCCTCAAGACGCAGTGCGACAAAGCACAGTATAAGAAGAAGGGACGCGGCGCTTACCGCAAATACGGTAAGACCTTTAAGTGTACTAAAAAACAAAGGCTTCATGTTATTTTTACTCCTTTTTCATTTTAGTAAAACTTATGACGGAAAGTAAAAAAATATGATAGCCTTAAGCTTTTTTATTCGGCGTCCTCCGCTTTTACGTCAACACTTCTGATAGCGGAACGTAAAAATCTTATCTTAACCTTATCTCTTCCGGTTTCGATAAGAACCGTCTCGTCTTTGATAGAGACTACTCTGCCTATTATGCCGCCGATAGTGGTTATCTCATCGCCAACCTGAAGGTTTTCGCGCATTTCGTTAATCTTCTTTTCCTGTTTTTTCTGCGGACGTATCATAAAGAAATACATAAGAGCAAAGAGACCGACAATCATAACGATAGTCAAAGTCAGATTTCCTCCGCCCGATGCCGCAGCTTCGCCTTCTAAAAAGAATGAAAACATTTTAATTTCCTCCAAATGTAATTGATTATATCATTACTATTGTATATTTTTTAAAGCTAATATTCAACGTTAATTTGTTAATTTTTATCCCCGTGATCGAAAAAACGGAGAATCCCCCTCGGCTTTGCCGTGTTTACGTACGGTTTTTCACCGTATATTTTAAAGTATTCGTCCTTTAAAATAGAGTAGTAGGCAATATCACGCCGCACTCCCTTAACCAGCATCCTTCCGCGTGCCGTTCCCTCGTAGGTCATACCGCACTTTTCCATAACGCTTCGCGAATAGACGTTTTCCGGCATATATTTTGCCTCTGCACGCTGTACGTTAAACTCGTTGAAGGAGATGCTTAAAATAGCTTTTAACGCTTCGGTAGCAATACCCCTGTGCCAGTAATCGGGACTTATAACGTACCCGACCTCCATTACCGAGTTTTTTTCGTCGTAAGAGGTAAAACCGACGGTACCTATCATTTTACCGCTACCTTTAAGTATTATTGCAAAATCGCTGTACCGCTCCGTCCGGTACTCATTTTGTAAAAAACGAATGAGATCTGCGGTGTAGGCGGGGGACGGGTGCGGCTCCCAAAGGAGATATTTCGAGGTTTCATATAGAGACGCGTATTCGTACATATCCTCTGTATCCTCGGGGCTTAGCTTCCTTAAAAGCAGTCGCTCTGTTTCATATCTTGGGTTTTTCGAGAAAAATCTTGCCAAAGTCATACCGCTATCTCCTATTCCGCAGCTGGTTTTCAATGATATTATATAAGAGACTTTTTTCAAATAAAATTATTAAATTGTAAAATTTTAAATTATTTTTCTAAAATGTTGAAAAATTTATAAATAAGTGATATGATAGTACTTATATAGAACTTTAGAATAAGGGTTTTGTCAAATGAAGAAATATTCGTTTATAGGCGCGGGCAATATGGCTTACGCAATAATCGGCGGAATGAAAAGCGGAGAGATAACCGTTTACGATAAATTTCCGTCTCAGTATGATAAATTCGGAGATAGCGTTAAAATAGCGGAGAGCGTTAAAAAAGCGGTAGAAACGGCAGATTATATTGTGTTATCGGTAAAACCGCAGAATTTTAAGGAGCTTACCGAGGAGATACGCGTAAGCGGTGTAAATCTTAGCGGTAAAACCTTTATTTCAATAGCCGCAGGAGTAAGCTGTGCATCTATCTGTAAAGGGCTCGGCAAAGACGTTCCCGTTATAAGAACAATGCCAAACACTCCGCTTCTTATCGGAAAGGGCGTTACCGCGCTTTCAAGAAACGCGCTTGTAAGCGACGAAGCGTTTAACGAGATTAAAGAGATGTTTATGGCGTCGGGAAGCGCTTTTGAGCTGCCCGAGGAGAAGATGAATACCGTTATAGCGGCAACCTCCAGCGCCCCCGCGTATATCTACTACGTTATTGATTGCATTTACAATGAGGCAAAGGCAGAGGGGCTTGACAGCGATAATCTTCTTAAAATGATATGCGAAATGGTCAAGGGCTCCGCGGATATGGTAATAAGCTCGGATAAAACTCCGGGTGAGCTTGTAAAAATGGTTACCTCTCCTAAAGGAACGACCGAGAAGGCTATGGAGGTCTTTTATAACGAAGGACTTTCAGAAATGATTTCAAAAGCAATGAAGGCATGTACAAAACGCGCCGAAGAGCTTTCGGCAGAGCTTTGATGAAAGGAAAACGTAATGGCAAATCGCAGTGGTAAAAAAGGGCCAACCCTTTACGACCTGTTCCATAAAAACCCGCTTTCTGGAAAGGGCGTATCAAAAAACGATAAGCTTCCGAGAAACTTTAAAAACTTTTTTAAGCTTTCGTGGTGGCATATAAGCACGATAATATCGGTCAACCTTCTCTTTTTGGTAGGTAATTTCCCGATATTTTTCCTCGGACTCGGGTTTTCGGGATTTTTTAACGAGACGGCTCCGTCTCCCGCGTCGTCCATTTATTCGGTGCTCTTCGGAGCAATGCAGGAGAGCGCGGATCCCGTATCGGCGGCACTTTACGGTATACACGGAGCGCAGGGCGTTCTTTCCGCAACAACAGTGCCGACTATGGTTATGTATGCGATAGGCGCGCTTCTTATTCTCACCTTCGGTCTTACCAACATAGGAACCACCTACATATTAAGAAACCTTATTAAAGGCGATCCGATATTCGTATGGCATGACTTCTGGTACGCTATAAAGCGTAACCTTAAGCAGGGCATCATAATGGGTGTAATAGACCTCTTTTTAATGGTGCTCGTGGTTTATGACGTCGCGTTTTTCTACTTTAATATGGGTGTTTTCGTCGGTTCTATGATGTTCTTTGCGGCGATATTCCTCGGAGCGGTTTATTTTGTAATGAGGTTCTACATCTATAACCTGATAATTACCTTTGACCTTTCGCTCCCGAAGATAATCAAAAACGCTTTTATCTTCTCGGCGATCGGACTTAAAAGAAACCTGCTTGCATTTTTCGGAATAGTATTCCTTGTGCTTCTCGATTACTATTTCCTTATCGTTCTTATGCCCCTCGGAATAATGCTCCCGATGATAGTTCTGTACGGCTACTGTGCATACATCGCATGCTATGCCGCATGGCCTAAAATTAAGCAGATTATGGTTGATCCCTACGAGGCTGAACACAAAAACGAGGACGGCGACGAAAACGTCGAGTCGGAGGAGGCACCTATCTTTACCGACGACGTAAAATAAATCGGCGCAAAATGAAATTTCTTACGAAGCAAAATACCGAAACGGAAATTTTTGTAGCTACAAAAGGGAAGTTTTTCCCGGAAAGGATATAAAAGTCAATGAAAAGACGGAGATTATACGACGGCACAAAGCCGTATGCTTACGTGGCGTTTAATTACCGGGACGCGGTTTTGGCGGAAAAGGTTCTTGACAGCCTTGATGAGGCTGGATACCGTTTTTGGCTCAACGCAAAGCTTGAAACCGATGAGGAAGGACTGCGCGAGATAGCCGATAAGGTAAATATGTCCTCCGCTACCGTTTTAGTGCTTTCCGAAAACTCAATGTCAGACAGAGTTATCGACGTTGCTGTTGAACGCACGATTTTTAAGAGAAACCCTCTTGTTTTATATCTTACCGAGGAAACTCCCGAAACAAGTATGTATCTCAGTATGCTTCTTGAAAAAATCGGAACGGTAGTTGTTATAAGAGTTTGGGAGCAGGAATTTAAGGTGTCCAACGCCGCGCGTCAGGCTCTTTCTGCCGCTAAAGGTCTTACCGAAGAGCAGGGGGCGTATTACTTTAACTCAGGTCTTCGGGTATTGCAGAGCGGCGGTGCTTCGAGAGAACATCTTACCAACGCGATGAAAAGCATAAGCTACGCGGCGTCTAACGAATACTGTCCCGCACTTGATTTTCTTGGAGACGTTGCGCTTGAGAAAGCGAGAAACGGATACGAGTCCTATTCTACAGCTATTTCGTGTTATAAAACGGCGGCAGATCTCGGAAGTATCCACTCTATATATACTCTCGGCTGTATGCTTGCAGATGGGGAAGGGTTTGCAAAGAACTCCTATAAAGCGGTAACCTATCTTTCGGTAGCGGCGCAGTACGGCTATCCCGATGCGCAGTACCGTCTTGCGGTAATGACCGACAAGGGAGACGGAATAAAGATAGACAGAGTAGAAGCGTCTACAATGTATAAAAAAGCCCTTGAAAGCGGAGACAGGCGCGCTTATATGAATCTTGCTTACAGATACCTTAACGGCGATATGCTTGCAAAGGACGAGCAGAAGGCGGCGGAATATTTCCAAGAGGCGGCAAACGACGGAAACGTTCAGGCATATCTTGAAATAGCCAAGCTTTACAGGATAGGAAAGGGTGTTCCGCAGAACGAAAAGCTTTCGTCGGAATACTTTTTAAAGGCTGCAAAGGCAGATATATCCGAGGCACAGTACTACTACGCGCTTTATCTGCAAAAACAGAGAAACTACGTTGAAGCCTTCAGATGGCTTATGGCGGCGGCAAGAGAAAGAAAGGACGGAACTGAGGCAAGCGCAGATACCCTTTACGCAATAGCTCAGTGCTACGAAAAGGGAAGAGGCGTGGAGGCTGACAGACGAACGGCGTTTCTTTACTACTACGAGGCGGCGGAAAAAGGAAGCGAGAAGGCAAGAGTAGCGGTATCCGAATGCTACAGAAAAGGCATAGGCGTGCCGGTAAATAAGAAAGCGGCGGCGTTTTTCGAAGAATAATATTCCTGTCAACCCATTAAAAATCTATTGACAATTAACTGTTTACTTGATATAATGTAAATAGGGTAAAACCCGAAAATACTTGAAAGGAGAATTGGTATGAAAAAGAAAATCTTTAAGCTGTTGACACTTATGCTTGTAGGAGTTATGCTCGTTACTACTCTGGCATCCTGCTCTTCTTACGGTAAAATCAAATCGAACTTTAAGAGTGAGGGCTACATAGAGCTTGAGAGCGAGGATAACGATACGGCAAAGACCATTACCGCCGAGCTTGAAAAGGGTAATGTTTCTTGCGAATTCCACTTTTGGCAGAAGAAGCTTGATGACGATGCAAATGATTTAGAGAAGATTGCAAACGCTTTAACTACGGTAATCATTCTTGAGTTTTCCTCTGACAAGGAGATAGCCGATGCCATTGAGGAGAGCAAAAAGCTTTCCGAAATAATCGGAGACTTACAGAAATCCGAGTATGTCAGAGACAACTGTGTTCTTATTCCGCTTCTGAATACTAACGCAAAAGACATCTTCAATAAGTAATTAAAAAAACGGGGAAGAAGAAATTCTTTCCCGTTTTTGTTGTGTAAACGAAAACCACGCGATAGTTGAAATGGTAAAATAAAGGTAGACACATAGAAAACCACTATGTATCTACCTTTTTGTTATGGTATAATAAAAGAA
>JAZRDX010000018.1:0-16389 GCA_045660565.1 Eubacteriales bacterium | reverse complement strand
AGCGGATGGCTGCTTATGGGACTTCCCGGCGTCGCATATTGGTTCGGTCTTGCAGATGCATTCTGGACCGCTCTCGGTCTTGCCATCGGAACCTATATCAACTGGCTTTTAGTTGCAAGGAGACTCCGCAACTATTCGCAGATTGCCGGAAACGCGATTACCGTTCCCGACTTCTTCAGCAATAGATTTAAGGAAAACAAAAAGGTTATCCTCGGAATAGCTTCTGTATTTATCTTTATATTCTTCACCGTTTACGCCTCCAGCTGCTTTGTAACCTGCGGTAAGCTTTTCGAAACGCTTTTCGGCTTTAACTATCACGTTATGCTTATAGTTGGCGCGATATTCGTCGTTGCATACACAGTTGTCGGCGGCTTCCTTGCGGAAAGCGTATCCGACTTTATGCAGGCTATCGTTATGGTAATCGCGCTTATCGTTATGATAATTGTCGGTGTGGTAAACGCGGGCGGCTTCGGCGCGGTTATTGAAAACGCTAAAAATATTCCCGGTTTCTTCTCATTAACCCAGATGGGCAATCCCTCGGCTGATGCTTCCGGCGTAACAAGCTACGGTGAACCTGCAAGGTACGGCTTCCTCACCATTATTTCCACTATGGCGTGGGGGCTCGGCTACTTCGGAGTTCCTCAGGTACTCCTCCGCTTTATGGCTATCCGCGAGGCAGGTGAAATAAAGCGCTCCAGAATAATCGCAACCACCTGGTGCTTTATCTCTCTTGCCGCCGCTGTTATGATAGGTATTATCGGAAGAACCATTCCCGAAATCGCCGCAAACAGCGAGCTTGCCTCAAAGAGCGGTGCGGAAAGCATACTTATCGTTATGTCTACCTCCTACTTACCGCTTATCCTTGCAGGACTTATTATGGCGGGAATACTTGCCGCAACGATAAGCTCGTCTGACTCCTACCTTCTTATCGCCTCATCCGCTCTTTCTGTAAACGTTTATAAGGGTATAATCAAGAAAGACAAAGAGGCAAACGAAAATACCGTTATGTGGATTTCCAGAGTCGTTCTCGTGGTAATCGCAATCGTCGGTGTAATTATAGCGTGGGACGAGGAGAGCGTAATATTCTCTCTCGTTTCCTTTGCATGGGCAGGCTTTGGAGCAACCTTCGGTCCGATAATGCTCTTCTCCCTTTTCTGGAAGAGAACGACCAGAGCAGGTGCTATCGCAGGTATGGTAACCGGTGGAGTAAGCGTATTCGTATGGGAGTATCTCCCCAACATTCTTGCTCTCTGTTCAAAAATTATCGGAATGATCTTTGGAACGGTTATCCGCGATGCCGCCTTCTTTACCGAAACGTTCCCCTTTATTGGAATTTACGAGCTGCTTCCCGCATTCATTCTTTCCGCTATCGCGATAGTCGTTGCATCTCTTCTCACCGCAAAGCCGAGCGAGGAGATCGAAAAGGAATTTGAGGCGGCAAAGAACGCTTAAGTCAATATAAGGGAAAAACGCGCATACGATTATTTACATCACAAAGCGCAAGCATAATAGAAAAGAGACGTGTATTTTTGATACACGTCTCTCTTTTTATGTTTTTGCCTACCAGGTCAATACTTACCGCAGAACCAGACGATCATGTCGCTCTCTCCGCGGTTTGCAAAACAGCTGTACGGTATAAGCTTAACCGACGTTTTTTCGGTTTTAGGCGGCTTCGAGGAATAAATTCCGCCGTCAAACGGAAGGCGCTTTTCACACGGCACGGTGAGTGTATAAAGTCCAAATTCCTCACTGAAGCACTCCTCTGCCTTTATTTCGGTGGGTAAAAGGAGCGTCTGAAGATTATCGGAGTTATCAACAGCCTCGGCGCAGTAAACGATAGGACCGCGCATTACCGCAACGCGACATGCGTCGTGTCTTACACGCGGATCGGCAAATACCGCCTTCGGGGTAAGATCAAACGAAACATTGATTTCCGTTCCGTCATTTAAGACCACCGCGTATCCGTTTTTCATTTCGTAGGGTTTATTTAACTCAAATTTCTCACACCATTCGGGAATACGGACAGCAACCTTTTCAGCTCCGCTTACATTAAGCGTTACTTTTCCGTCATTCGGGTAACCGGTAGTCTGCTTACAGCTTACTCCGTCCGCGTCAAGCTCCGAGGAAACGAACTGGTTTACATAGAGCGTGTCGCCCTCGGCACCGTATACGTAGTTTCCGAGAGACGGAAGCAGGCGGTTTACGTTAGGCGGACAGCAGGAGCACAAGAAGTGTGTAGGGCGCTGAGTGATGGGCAGACGGCGTTTTCCAATTCTGTTCTCGTATTTTTCGCGAAGGTTTATCTCAAGCGGATTTTCATAGAAGAAACGAGCTCCGTCAAGTGAGAGACCGGAAAGCACTCCGTTATAGAGTACTCTTTCTATCGCGTCGGCATATCTTGCGTTGTTTTCAAGTGCAAGCATGGCGTTTGAGAAGAACATAAGTCCTATTCCCGCACAGGTCTCGGTATACGCTTCCGCGTTTGAAAGGTCAAACGGGACGGTGAACGCCTCTCCGACGTGGGTAGAGCCAAGTCCTCCCGTAACGTACATTTTACGGAAAACAGTATCCTCCCAAAGCGCGCGGCAGGCGGTAATAAGTCCCTCGTCTCCCGTCTCCTTTGCAAGCATAGCCATACCCGTGTACAGATACATCGCACGTACAGAGTGTCCCACAGCCTCTTTCTGCTCGCGTACCGGCTTATGCGCCTGACAGTAGAAGGAAGCCTTCTGCTCAGGCTTTGTTCCGCGCGTATTTATAAAGAATTTTGCCATATCGAGATATTTTTCGTTTTTTGTAAAGAGGTACATTTTAACGAGCGCAAGCTCTATTTCCTCGTGTCCGGGGGTGGAGAACGCCGCGCTCTGATCCACCATAAACACCTTGCGGATATGCTCCGCATATTTCTCCATACAGTCAAGAAAATCGCGCTTTCCCGTTGCATCGGCATAGGCTACCGCCGCTTCCATAAGGTGTCCCGCACAGTAAAGCTCGTGGCGGTCTCTGTCGGTAAAGCGGTTCTGCGGCTCGCAGACCGTATAATAAATATTGAAGTAACCGTTTTCGTCCTGATTTTTCTTTATCTTCTCGACAAGCGAGTCTATCTTTTCTTCAAGCTCGGGGGTAGGGTTCTTTTTAATTATATACGCCGCACCCTCTATCCACTTTGCAACGTCGCTGTCCCAGAAAACATGGGGCTTCACCGCGTCTTCCTTAGTCGGATCGTAATCAAAGTTAAACGCTCCTATTCTGCCCGTGTCGTAAAAGCGGTCATATACAGAATTAATCGTTATTTTCCGATTAAGCTGCTGCTTGTCAAAAAGGTATCCGCCCGTAAGGTCTACATTATTAAAGAAAAATGTTTTCATAATATTTCTCCTCCTTGTCCTGCAAAAAGACGTTTATCGCCGTAACTCGGCGTCCTATTTGTAGGAAAAAATTTATTTTCGGGAATTTTTCTTTATTTTCTTGATTTTCCCTTAACTTTATTGTATAATAAATTTACGGCAAAGTCAATTCTAAAAAAACGATATGAGGTAAGAAAATCCGATATGAATATTCTCATTAACCCGAACGTTACCTTTTCCTACGCCGGGCTGTTTCAAAACGAAGGTGAGTGGATACACCCGAAAAGGATCGAGGAAACCTACGAAATAATCTACGTTACCGAGGGCGAGGTTTATATGCGCGACGGTGAAAAGGACGTACACGCAAAAAAAGGACACCTTTTTATCCTTGAGCCGGGCGTATGCCACTACGGAACAAGGATTACCAAAAAGGTGTCGTTTTACTGGCTTCATTTTACCGTTAACGGAGAGCTTCCTTTTAAAGACCGATTTTTCACCGGATTTGAAAACTCATATCTGTTTAAGGAGCTTCTACATTATAATAATATGCCGAGGGTTCCGGGGCATCTTGTAAACGCGGTGCTTCTGCACATTCTGTCGGAGCTTTGCAGGCTTTCCGAGGAAAACGCTACCGAGATAGATGCGCTTGCGGAAAAGATATACGAGTGGATTCGTGTAAACGCAAGTGCCTCCCTGACGGTAAAAAAGATATCGGATTATTTCGGATATTCCACCGACCATATTTCAAGAATATGCAAAAAGAGCTTTGGGATAGGCGCCAAAACGCTTATTGACAGGTTTATTTTAGCAAAAGCAAAATCAAGTCTTTCAAATACCGACAAATACGTCAAGGAGATAGCCGCTGAGGTAGGATTTGGCGACGATAAAGCCTTCATAGGGTTCTTTAAATACCACGAGGGGTGTTTCCCGTCGGAATTCCGCAACCGCTTTGGAAAGCTACACATGAACAGCAAATAGCCACCTATAAAAACACGCACTCCGTTTGGAGTGCGTGTTTTTATAGGAGTATCTCGCATTTCGCCGTAAGCTCTGGAAACGGCTTATCGAAAACGCAGGCGTCGATCTTCTCAACCGACGTCAACCGATAAAGAGAGCGGCTGTCAAACTTTCCGCTGTCGCAAAGAAATATCTTTTTTCTTGCGTTCTCCAGCATTATACTGCGGATATAGTTTTCTTCGGGTATCGGATCGTATATCATTCCGCTGCGGTCAAGGCTTTTTGACGAGAAAAAGAGTATATCGGGGCTGATGTTAGCGACCGCGCGATACGCCTCGCTTCCCGACAGAACCGCCGACTGATTTACCGAAAAACCGCCGATGCAGTGCGTAGCAATTCCGTAATTTATCGCGGTTGTCGCCGTCAGCATATTGTTTGTAAATACTATCATCTCGCGGTGTCTCGCTATATGCGGAACGAGAAAGCCCGCCGTGCTTGAGCCGTCGAGCATAACCGATTGACCGTCCTCAAGAAGCGAGGCGGCAATTTTTGCTATTTTACGCTTTTCCGCCACGTTCTGCGTCATTCTGCTGCTTAGCGGCACAGCCTGATTGACCTCACGCAAAAGGGACGCTCCGCCGTGTGTTCTTTTTATAAGAGAAAGGTTTTGCAGAGCGGCAAGGTCTCGCCGTATGCTTGACTGAGAGGTGTACGTAATCTCTGCCATGCTTTCCACCGTTAAAAATCCTCGTTCCTCCAAAAGGTCGAGTATCTGTTTTTGTCTGTTTGAAATGCTCATTTTTCCACCTATTTCTGCGTATTTTTAAAATATATCTGCGCATTTGCCTATTTTACCGCCATGTGTTGCATTTTTATGCGCTTTACAATATAATTATATCTAAAGATAGCAAATTGTCAAGTACATCTTGCAAATTACTTTTAAAATCACATATAAGAGGTAAGAAAAATGAAGTTTTTTATTGATACAGCAAACGTAGACGAAATCCGTAAGGCAGTTGAGCTTGGCGTTGTAGACGGTGTTACCACCAACCCCTCTCTTATCGCTCGCGAGGGACGTGATTTTATCGAGGTCGTAAAGGAGATAACCGAGATAGTTGACGGACCTATCAGCGCAGAGGTTATTTCCCTTGAAGCCGACAAAATGGTTCAGGAAGCAACCGAGCTTGTCAAAAAAATCAACAACAAAAATCTTGTAATTAAAATTCCGCTTTGCGCAGAGGGACTTAAGGCAACCAAGAGACTTTCCTCTATGGGTATAAAAACCAACGTAACCCTTGTTTTCTCCACCGCTCAGGCACTTATGGCGGCAAAGGCGGGAGCAACCTACGTTTCCCCCTTCGTCGGCAGACTTGACGATATAGGAGACGACGGTATCGCTCTTATAAGAGATATTGCAAACATTTTCAAAATTTACAACATTCCAACCGAAATTATCGCGGCGTCCATCAGAACCTCCGCTCACGTAACCGCCGCGGCACGCGCGGGAAGCGACATAGCGACCATTCCGTACAAGGTATTTGAGAGTATGTTAAATCACCCTCTTACCACCTCTGGCATCGAAAAGTTCCTTGCGGATTGGAATAATATGAAATAATAAGTATTAACAATAAAAATCACGGGATTTGCTTTCCCGTGATTTTTTTATCCTTTATCTCACCTGTCCGTCGCCCTCTACGATATATTTTACCGTGGTAAGCTCGGCAAGTCCCATAGGCCCTCTTGTGTGGAGCTTTTGCGTCGAAATACCTATCTCCGCCCCAAATCCGAACTCTCCTCCGTCGGTAAAGCGCGTCGATGCGTTTACGTATACCGCCGCCGCGTCAAGCTCTCGGCAGAATTTTGTTGCGTTGCCGTAATGCTCTGTCATTATCGCTTCGCTATGCCCCGTGGTATATTTTCTTATATGCGTAATTGCCTCGTCAAGGCTGTCTACAACCTTTACCGCAAGGATATAGTCGTCAAACTCCGTTTCATAGTCATTTTCGGTAGCACGGGTAGCATTGGTAAGAATTTTAACCGTCTGCTCGCAGCCCCTGATTTCAAGGCTGTACGGTGCCGCTTTTTCAGCAAAAAGAGGTAAAAATTTCTCTGCGACTGCTTTATGAACCAGCATTGTCTCCACCGCGTTACAAACTGACGGACGGGAGAGCTTTGCGTTAGCGGCAACCGAAAGCGCTTTTTCAATATCCGCGTATTCGTCTATATAGATATGACAGTTGCCCGCGCCCGTCTCTATAACCGGAACGGTAGCGTTCTCCACAACCGCCTTTATCAGACCCTTTCCGCCTCTCGGAATAAGCACGTCAACGTACCCCTTCATCGACATAAGCGCGTTCGTGCCCTCTCTCGTTACGTCGTCTATAAGCGCTATAACGTCGGGAGAAACCTCCGACTGCGAAAGGGCGTCCTTCATTACCTTTATAAGAGCGCGGTTGGTATTGACCGCCTCTTTTCCTCCGCGCAGAACCGCTCCGTTACCGCTTTTGATACAAAGCGCCGCCGCGTCAACCGTTACGTTGGGACGAGCCTCGTATATCATTCCGACAACACCGAGCGGAACTCGGCTTTTGGTTATTTTAAGACCGTTCGGGCGCACGGTTACTGTTCCCTCTCCAACTGGATCGGGAAGCGCCGAAACCTGGATAAGCGCATCGGAAATGGTTGCAATCCTTGCCTCGTTAAGCATAAGTCTGTCAACCATTGTTTTCGGTATAACACCCTCTGACGCCTTAATATCCTTTTCGTTTTCCGAAATTATATATGCGCAGTTTTTCTTAAGCGCATCTGCGATTTTTTTAATCGCGCCGTTTTTCTTTTCGGTATTTAAGGCGGCAAGACTGCGCTGTGCCTCCTTAACGCTTCTGCAAAGCTCTAAAACGTATTCTTTAATATCCATAATTATACTCCACTTTGTATTTTAGGCATTTCATTCAGTCCGTCGTTTTCCTGAAGCATATCCTCCGCTGTCGTAGCCCCGTTTTCATCTTCTCTTGTTTCCGTTTTTTCGAAAGGGGCTATGTCGGTACCGTTTTCTTCACCTTTCATTTCGTCGGCGCCGTTTTCCGCGGCTCGGCTTTCCTTTGCTTTTACGTCTTTCTTTTCTCTGTTTTTAAAGCGGTTTCTGAGCGACTGCTTTGTCGGTTGCGAAAGAAACTCCTCCTCGTAATTTTTAACAAAATCGTGTTCTCCTCTTATCTTGGCGTATTTACGTAGAGCCTTTCCGATAACGTGGTAAATTACCGCGAAAACAGGAGAACCTATTATCATTCCGAAAAATCCGTAAAGACCTCCGAAAAGAAGTATGGCAAACAGTACCCAGAAGCTGGAAAGACCGACGTTGCTTCCGATTATTTTCGGTGCGATTATATTTCCGTCTATCTGTTGTAAGATCCAGATCATAACGACGAAAATAAGCGCTTTGACGGGGGAGACCGTAAGTATTATAACCGTGGACGGTATCATTCCGATATAAGGGCCGAAAAAGGGAATGATGTTTGCAACTCCGACTATAACGGATATAAGCAGCGCAAACGGCATATTGGTAATAAGACAAAGAAGATAGCACAAAACTCCGACAAGCGCGCTGTCGATGATGGTTCCCGCAAAATAACCGGAAAACATTTTATCGGCATACGCCGCCTCGCCGAAAATCGCGTTTGCCTGACTGCGCGGAAATATACTCTTTATGAGCAGCTTTGCCTGTGCGCAAAGCTTTTTCCTGCCGTTAAGCAGATAAACGGACACGATTATTCCTATAAAAAAATTCAAAATAAAGGTAAAGGTAATCATTACCCCACCCGTTATCTGAGAAAGGAGCGGGAAAAGCGAGCTTTGATACCACGAGTTAAAACCTTGGTAAAAGCCTTCGAGTATTTGCTCGATATTCTCGGCAAGCAGGGGATTTTCGGCAACGATCTTCTGAACAAAAAGGATAACCGAATTATAAAACGCGGGTATCGACGAGACCAGCTGCATAATACTTTTTACAAGCTGAGGAAGAATTATCGAAAGTAAAAAGTAAATTATAGCGCCGAATATTATGTAGGTTAAAGCCATGCTTAAATAGTGCGAAAGCTTTTTCGCCTTATCGTGCCTCAGCTTCTTTCCGAAAAGCATTGTAAGCCGCTTTTCAAAATAGTTGCACATCGGTTTAAAGAGGTACGCCAGCACCGCGCCGTAAAGAACGGGACGCAGTGAGCGGAACATTATCCGTCTTATATCCGCCGTTACGTTTAACATTACGAAAAACAGAATGATAAACAGCATTATAAACAGGATATAAAGCAGAAGCTTTGGAATTTTTTTAATCATCTTATGCCTTTCTTACGTAAAATTACTCGCTCTCCCTTGCGTACCGAAGGACCGAATGCTCCGGCACGGGGAAAGGAACGTCTATCAAAAACTTCATCTGCGGATGCGGTACGGAGGGCAGCTCCTCTCCGTTTTCACCGTAGATAACCGGCACGTTAAACTTATATCCGATTTTTCCCGGAACGAGCAGCTCCACCGTTTCTCCCGCCGAAAACTTATTTTTCTGCATAAAGAGGGCACGTCCCGTCTCTTTGTCATAAGACACAGCGGTAGCAAGTGCGGTTTGCTCTTTTATGTATCCCGGCTCGGTGCATATATTCGAATTATCTATGCCGTTTTCAAAAAAGAAACCGGTGCAGTACTGTCTGTGGCAGACGCTTTCAAGCTCGTCAGCCCATTCGGGATTAAACGTGTAGCTTTCGGGTGCTTTACAGTATTCGTCTATTGCCATACGGTAGGCGTTGGTAACCGTTGCGACGTAGCAGGCGCTCTTCATTCTGCCCTCTATTTTAAGGCAGGAAAGACCTGACTGCATAAGCTCGGGGATATGCTCTATCATACAAAGGTCGCGTGAGCTGTACGTGTAGCTTTCGCCCGCATCCTCGATAACTGTGAAACGCTCGCCCTCACGTTTTACCTCCTCGATCTCGCCTATAAGGCAGGAGTTTCCGTATAGCTTATATTCCCAGCGGCAGGGCTGAGCGCAAGCTCCTCTGTTTGCGTCTCTTCCCGTAAGGTAGTTCGAAAGCAGACATCTGCCGCTGTACGCGACGCACATCGAACCGTGTACGAAAGCCTCGATTTCAAGCTCACTCGGTGTGTTTTCTCTTATCTCCTTTATTTCGTCAAGCGAAAGCTCGCGTGCAAGTATTACTCTTTCCGCGCCGAGCTTATACCATTCGTTGCAGGTAGCGGCACTGACAACGCTTGCCTGAGTTGACACGTGGAGCGTCATGTGCGGCACCGTCTCCTTTGCAAGCATAAACACTCCGAGGTCGGAGATTATCAGCGCATCGGCTCCCGTACCTCCGAGAAACTGAAGGTAGGTACGAAGTCTTTTATACTCTGACGTTCTCGGCATCGTGTTAACGGTTATATACACCTTAACGCCGCGGTCGTGTGCGTATTTTACCGCCTCTACTATTTCCTCATCGGTGAAATTGCCTGCCGCCGAACGCATACCGAAGATATTTCCGGCAAGATAAACCGCATCGGCACCAAAGGCTATCGCGGCTCTCATTTTTTCAAAGTTACCTGCGGGGGCAAGTATTTCGGGCCTATTCATTTGCATTTTTCTTTCCTTTCCCGCGGCTTTGGGTTTCAAGAGCCTTAAAACCGCTTTGTATACGTTTAAGAGCACACGCTCTGTACTTTTCACTGTATTATTTATAGAGTGAGGACAAAATTCCGTCAAATCCGCCGGTGTACGGTATTTCGTAGCTTCCGGCGTTAACGGTCATATTCTTTCCTCTTATTTTTGCATATAGAGTAAACCATATACGGCTATCGATAAGATTCTTTTCCTTTAACGTTTTCGAGGCTTTAAATAACCCCATATCCTCGGTAAAGCTGACAACCGTGCTACCCGCGGTTGCAGTAAGCGCAAACGCGTCGTTTACCATGAACATGAGTAGCAGCGAAAGCAGGAATGAAACCAAAATTACCGCCACCACGTAAATAATAATTCTCTGTTTTTTGCTAAGGGATTTTCTTTTAAGCTGTTTTCTTTCGCTACTAACCATTTTACATTTTCTCCGTTTTTTCAGAAGATTTTATTTTCTATGTAAAATGGAAAAATTTTTACTGTTTCTTTTCTTGTTTTTTCAGAAGATTTTTATTTGCTATGTAAATGAAAAAATTTTTACTTTGTCTTTTCTTATTTTTTCGCGAAGTCCGACCTTAGCGACGTTCACTGTGTTCGAATTTGCTACTCGACGCCATATGCCTGCGGAGACTCTCCGCTTATATTTATTATCTTTTTATCGGTAACAACGGCGTCTACCGCTATATCGTACCTATCGCGCGCAAGTGTGTCCGTGAGAAAAGGGTGATAAACCGCGCCCACCGTTTTTACGCTATACCGCAAAAGGTATCTGTCGTAATATCCTCCACCGTAGCCGAGACGGTACCCTTCACCGTCATACGCAAGGGCAGGCACTATGCATAACGTCTTAATCTCTGCCGAGGGGATAAAAAGCGGACAGCTTTCTTTCGGCTCCATTATGGAAAAGCTTCCCTTTTCAAGGTCGGCTTCGCCCTTTACGACGTAGAAATTCATCTCTCTCGTTCCATTTACGCATTTCGGAAACGCGAGCGTTTTTCCAAGCCTTACCGCCTCCTCGTTAACACCCCTGACGTCGGTTTCGCTCGAAAGGGGGTAAAAGGAAAGCACCGCATCCGCCTCCTTAAACACGTCAAGCGAGCAGATATTTCTGCAAAGGCTTTCCGAAAACTCCTTTTTTTCTTCTTCCGAAAGCTGTCTGCGTTTTTCCTTGAAGGCTTTTCTCAGATTGGCTTTAATTTCGGAAACGGACGCGTCCGTCTTTACGTTAATCGCGTTTTCAGTCAGCAATGATTGCATTTTTAATCTTTTCCGCGGTCTCTTTACCGCAAAGCGTTTCTATAATTTTAAGACCGAAGTCCATAGCAACTCCCGCGCCCGCGGCGGTTATAATATTTCCGTCCCTTACGCATTTTTCGTCGGTCGGTATTCTGCCGATGAGGTACTCCTCAAAGCCGGGGTAAGAGGTTGCCTTTTTATCCTTTAAAAATCCCTTTTTACCTATAACCGACGGAGCGGCGCAGATTGCGGCAATAAGCTTTCCGTTTTCATAGGCGTAGTCAAGAGCTTCGTGAACTTCAGCCGAGCCGTCAAGATTTAAGGTTCCCGGCATTCCTCCGGGAAGCATTATAAGCTCTACCGCCCTCGGGTTATAAGCGTCGTCCTTAACCGTAAGGTCTGTCTTTACGCTGATTCCGTGAGAGCCGATTACCTCGTTTTTTTCGGTAACCGAAACGGTTTTCGCATCAAGTCCCGCACGTCTTAAAAGGTCAAGAGGAAAAAGCGCCTCTATTTCCTCAAAGCCGTCGGCAAGATAAATATAAATCATAAATTTTATTCCTTTCTTAGGATAGCCCTATGTGAACCACGGGGCTTACCTCAGTACAAAGTCTTCCGTTATTTCGCGAAAGCCCCCCGACATAAAGCAAATTCATGCGCAATCATTTACGGCGCGTTTCTTACCTTCCACTGCTCAAACTGCTCGGGATCGATAAGAATGTCTCTCGGCTTTGAGCCGTTACGGCGCGAGATAAATCCGAGATTTTCAAGCGCGTCAACTATATCCGCCGCGCGGTTAAAGCCTATACGAAGGCGGCGCTGGATATTGTTTGTGGTCGTAACTCCGCTTTCAAATACGTACTCCATAGCCTTACAGATATATTCAAAATCCGCTTCGCTGCTGTCAACGTAGCTGCCGCTGTCGTCATCCTCGGCAGGAGCTTTTTTATTGGTCTTGTTGATCTTATCGGTCTCAACGTCAAGCTGACGCATTACCGCCGGATCAAACACCGCCTCACCGTTGTTGTCAATAATAAATTTGGTTACTCTCTTTATCTCGGAGGAGCTTACAAACGCGCCCTGAACTCTTACTCTGCCCGCACCCGTTGCCTGATAAAGCATATCTCCTCTACCGAGAAGCTTCTCCGCTCCGACCGCTCCGAGTATGATTCGCGAGTCAGCGCTGGAGGAAACCTGGAAGGAAATTCTTGCGGGAATATTAGCCTTAATAAGACCTGTTACTATATCAACCGAGGGGCGCTGGGTTCCTACGACGAGGTGTATTCCGCACGCACGCGCCTTTGCGGCAAGTCTGTTGATAAGCGTTTCAACGTGCTCTCTTACCTGGAGCATAAGGTCGGCAAGCTCGTCGATTATAATAACAATCTGCGGCAGATACTCAAGAGACGGATCCTGCGCCTTAAGCTCATAATATTCGTCTCTGTTACGAACCCCGAGGTTATCCATCATTTCATAGCGGCGCTCCATTTCACATACCGCCCAGCGCAGCGCCGCCGCGGCTCTCTGGGGATCGTCGATAACCGGCATTGCAAGATGGGGAACCTTTGCATAGATATTAAGCTCAACCCTTTTCGGGTCTATCAGTATAAGCTGTACCTCGTCAGGCGTCGTTCTGTAAAGGAGACTGAGGAGCATGCAGTTAATGGCAACCGATTTACCCGATTTCGTCTGTCCCGCGATAAGAACGTGGGGCATGTCGTCTATATCCATATATATCGGCTTTCCCGTTACCGTAAGACCTACGCAAACCGTTATCTTACTTTTCGACTCCATAAAGTCTCTGTTTTCGATAAGGGAACGCAGAGAAACGACCGAAACCTTCTTATTCGGAACCTCGATACCTATAACCGACTTTCCGGGAACGGTTGCTATACGAACTCCGTCCGACTGAAGCTCAAGCGCAATATCCTCTATGCGGTTGGTTATCGCTTTAACCGTTACACCCGGTCCGGGAGCAAGCTCGTATCTGGTTATAGACGGTCCCGCACTGTATCCGACGAGAGAGGCTTCGATTTTAAAGCTCGCAAGCTTTCCGAGAAGCTTATTCCTTACGTCAATAACGTCGTCCTCGGTTTCCGTGGACTCGGCTGAACGCTGTTCAAGGAGACCCGACGACGGATAGACGTAATTCGGATAAAATTTCTCCGAATGGTCTCTGTACGCGGCTTGCTCGGCTTCCTCTTTTACGCTTTGCTCGGCGTTGTTTTTATCCGCATTATATCTGTCGGCATACGCGTTAGTAAACGAGCTTGTACTGAATACCGGGATATTTTCCCTCTTAACAAAGGCTTCGTTTTCCTCGGCTTCTTCTTCGTACGCGTCCTCGGTGTATTCGTCGTCGAGATAAGAGGTGCTCGAAGAAGTAATCGGCACAGCTGTTTTTACAGCTACGTCCCACGGAGCGGTGCTTCCCGCATTTTTTACGGGAGGTATAACCGTATCTACCGTCATCGCGGGAGCCGCGCCTTCCGCTTCTGCCGTCTTTTTCGCGCTTTCAAACGAAATCGGCGTTTTGTCAAAGCCGTCGCTACTTACGGTTACACGGGATTCGTCCGATGCTCTACCGAAAATTTTCGAATCGGTTTGCAAGGCAGCATTATAGGGGCCTTTCTCTGTTGTGATTTTTGTCTGCTGCGCATAGGCGTTTTGGGTATTTATCGAGTCTTCGCTTTGGGTTCCGCTAAACTGATCTGACATCTGTACCTGCGCCGTATTTTGACCGTACTCCGCGTTATGACCGACATACGGAGCGTTTGCAGACTGTGTCTGAAAAGCATTGCTCTGCGCGTTATACTGCGGTGCTGCGTTTATCTGTAACGGCGGAGGTGTTACCTGACTTCCGATAGGATTCTGAGAAGCGTTTCCATAGTAAACCGCGGCAGGCCTTGTGTTCTGGGCGACCTTTATCTCCGCGGCTCTTTCAGCGTCATCCGCCGCCTCGTTACCCTGACGGATAAATTCGTCTCTTTTGGTAAAAGGATCGGCAAACGGAGAATACGCGCGAGAAGGTGCTGACGGTATTTCAGCTGCTCTCGGCTCGGTTACACCTCCGTTTTTGATAAACTCCTCTCTCTTGATAAAGGGATCGGCAAACGGAGAATACGCACGTCCGTTTTGCGTAGGGGGTTGTACCGTAGTCTGCGCCATCTTTATATCCGGCGCTTTCTTTTCCTCATCCGTTTCCTCGGAGTATATGTCCTTTATGTCCTCGCTTTTTTCTTCTGTCGTTCTTAAGTCTATCGAACCGGGTTGTTTTCTTGCGGAACACTGAGCAACCTCGCTTCCGTAACGGAACGGATCAGCAGAGGCACTCCCCGAAACAGAGGGAATATTTACGCTGTTATTAACTGCTCCCCCGCCTACCTGAATCTGCGAGCCGACGCTTCTCGGCTCTGCGGAAGGTGCTTCCGTCTCCTTTGAGCTTATTTTCTCCGGCGCCTTTTTCGGCCCTTTTAAAATAGCGGTTTTTTCCGCGCCGAACATCCGCATTTCTCTGAGATAATACCAAAGCCCCGTTTTTGTTGTACCTATAAACAGGCTGAGCGTAAGAATACAGAGGATTATGGAAATAATTACGGAAAATACGCTTCCGAAAGAAACACTCAAAAGCTTTCCTACAAGTCCGCCGACAGCGCCGCCGCCTTCACCGTTATATCCCTTTACAAAATAATCGGGGATATTTACGGGTGCGCCCGCGAGGTTTTCAAATGACAGTATAGAATTAAGCGCTGCGAAAGCGGCGGAAAAAAGCGTAAGCATTCCGCACTTGTATATCATCGTTCTGTTTTCAATGATACTGTTGAAGAAAAACGCTATGATAAAAGCTCCCACGGGAATAAAATATCCCGCTATACCGAAGGAGCCGATAAACACGTTATATATCCAGCTTCCGACAATTCCCGTTTTCTGATTAAAAACGAGACAGCTTTCAACGGCAAGAGCGATGACCGTTATAAGAAACGGAGCAAGAAAATATCCGGTAGTTACCTTTTTCGGCACCGCGCTTTTTGCGGCTTGTTTTTTTCTGGCAGGTTTTTCATTTCGGTTAGTTTTTTTCATATTCTACCGGTCCTTTCTTTTTTCATTTATAGTTTGCCGTTTTTACGGTTGTTTATTCGGTAAAAAAAGGTGCTAATAATATAATATCATTAATTAAACTTAATTACAAGGGGAAAATTAAAAAATTAAAAAATATTTTATCGACACGTAGGAAAGCAAACGCCTTGCCGGGTGTTTTTTTAACACTCTCCATATACACGACCTGCGGCAAGCAATAAAAAACCACCCGCACACAGTTTCGGGCATAGCCCTAGAGGATACTGGCACCGCACAAGTGCGTTTTGAATTGGCCTGTCAGCCATGCAATTGTTACGAAAATCCGCTTGAGCGGGACTAAACCAGAGCCTCCCTTGTGTAAAGGGAGGTGGCATCCGCTTGTCGGATGACGGAGGGATTGTAATTATAAAAATCAAAGCAACACAATCCCTCAGTCAGCTTAGCTTGAACCCCAAAAACTCACCTTGTTCGTTTTCGGGAACCCAGCGCTGACAGCTCCCTTTGCACTAGGGAGCCTTTGGCTCGAGAACATTCTGCGCTGACTTTTGTTTTCTGCTTATCGGCAAAGCCTACATGGAACCCCGCCACCATGGCGGGGTTTTCGTGATACAACAAAAAACGGGGAGCTTTCCCCGTTTTTATTTTGCGAGTATTTTTTTCAGATACTGTCCCGTATAGGACTCCTTTACCTCAGCTACCTGCTCCGGTGTTCCCGTCGCAACGACCGTTCCGCCGCCGTCTCCCCCCTCGGGCCCCATATCAATGATATAGTCGGCGGTCTTAATCATTTCAAGGTTATGCTCAATAACGATAACCGTATTTTCCGCATCAACAAGTCTCTGAAGCACCTCGATAAGCTTTTCAACGTCTGCAGTATGAAGTCCTGTCGTCGGCTCGTCAAGAATATACACGGTGCTGCCCGTTGCTCTCTTTGAAAGCTCTGTCGCAAGCTTTACTCTCTGTGCCTCACCGCCCGAAAGCGTGGTTGACGACTGACCGATTTTTATATATCCAAGCCCGACGTCGTATAACGTATCAAGCTTCTTTTTAAGTCTCGGAAGCTCGGAAAAGAAATTCTTTTCTTCCTCAACCGTCATATCAAGAACGTCAAAAATA
>JAZRDX010000017.1:0-4116 GCA_045660565.1 Eubacteriales bacterium | reverse complement strand
TTAGTAACCCGTTGACGGGTGGCTTGTTGTCCTTTGCATGGCTGGCAGGCCAATTCAAAACGCACTTGTGCGTAGCCAGTAACGTTTAGGGCTATGCCCGAAACTGAAATACCCCCCGTTATACGGGGGGATTTTTATTGTTTTCCGAAGCTTTATAAGGACTTCGGGAGAAAAAACACGTAAGGAGCTTGGTTAAATAGAGGCTGCTCCCCGAAATAGAAATCGCAGGGGGGACCGTTTCCCGAAAAATCGCGATGGGGAAAAAGCGGATAACCGATAAACAGAAAGCAGCGAGAGGGGGAGATATACGCAAAACTCCCCGAAAAAAATAAATCTATTGACAAATCATTATTTTTATATTATAATTACCTTGTGCAAAGGGAATCGGGTGCAAATCCCGAACGAGCACGTCGCCGTGAGCGTCATAAGCGCTGCTTAAAAGAATTGCTTTAAAAGGCTCCTTTTTTCAGCGCCCCAAAGGATAAGACGTATATTTCCGCCGCAGGAAACGAAACGTCATTGGACTATCGTCCGAGAAGACCGTTTTATCCGACGTAAGTCGAAAGACCTTGCACGAAAAGCGTAGTTTTAGCGAGCGCCTATACAAACTGCGACAAAAAATAATATTTTTAAGGAGAAAAAAGCAATGAGAAAAAGAAACTTACTCAAAACAGCATTACTCATTTGTCTTTGCCTTGTACTTACTGCGGCTACGGTACTCAGCATGACAGCATGTAAAAAGGACGATCCCACAGACAGGGATACGCCCGTAACCTTCACCCTTAAGGTCGTTGACCTTGACGGTAACGAAACCACTGAGGTTATAGAAACCAAAAAGTGGACCGTCGGCGCGGCTCTGCTTGATAAGGGAATTATTTCGGGAGAGGACGGACAGTACGGCTTATACATAAAATCGGTTAATGGGATTGCTGCCGATTACGACGTCGATCAGACCTACTGGGCGTTCTATATAGGCGACGAATACGCCATGACGGGTGTCGATAAAACCGAAATCACCGACGGCGCGACTTATACTCTTAAGATAGAAAAATAATGAAGCTTAAAACAAAAGAGCTTATCCTGTTTTCCTTGCTCGGAGCGACTATGTTCGTATCAAAGCTGATAACCGAGGTTCTTCCGAACATTCATTTGGTCGGACTTTTCATAGTCTCATTCACGGTGGTTTTCAGGGCAAAAGCACTTATACCAATCTACATTTTTGTTTTTTTAACCGGAATTTACGGCGGATTCACCTTTTGGTGGATACCGTATCTCTATATTTGGAGCATTCTGTGGCTTGCGGTCATGCTGCTGCCAAAGAAAATGCCGAAAAAGATAGCAACACCGGTGTATATGACCGTTTCGGGGTTATTCGGACTGCTGTACGGAGTTCTTTATGCACCCGCGCAGGCGCTATTATTCGGGTATAACCTCGATAAAACCCTCGCATGGATCGCCGCGGGTTTTTACTTTGATATAATCCACGGAATAAGCAACTTTCTCGTGGCTTCCCTCACCCCGGCGCTGGTTACGGTACTTAAAAGAGGAATGAAAAGTATAAAACAGTAGGAATTTTTTCGTAATAAATACGGGCGAACCTTGTTCGCCCGTATGACTATACGTTTTTATTCAAATTTGCAATTCAGAGGCGTTATATAAATTTTTATTTTCTCATATTTATATTTAACTTTTTATCAACAGAACGGAGAAAACAGTATGAAACTCGAAGAAGTGTTCGGAAAAGCGAAATGGATAGGAGCCGAGAAAAGAGAAAGCTTTCCGTTTATCAGAAACTCCGTTATGCTTGAAAGGGTACCGTGTAGCGTTAAAATCAATATCGTTGGCTTCGGAACCTATCTTTTATACGTAAACGGAAAAAGGGTAAGCGAGGACTACTATCTGCCGCTTAACAGCGACTACGAGCCTCGTGTAAACCACCCCGTGGACGAGGTTCTCGGACACCGTACTTACGTCGACTCCTTTGAAATCGCCCACCTGCTCAAAGAGGGCAAAAACACCGTAGCGATTATGCTTGGTGAGGGGTGGTACACGTTTCCTGAGCATAATCGCAACAAACCCTTCGGCGATAAAAAGCTTATATTCCGCGTATTTGACGAAAACGGCGATATTCTCGTCTCCGACACCTCGGCAAAATACGCAGAATCTTACGTTAAGGACTGTTGCTTCACCACTCACGAAACCCAGGACTACACAGGCTTTTCCGACGACTTTTTCCTTTCCGAATACGACGACTCCGCATGGAAAAACATGCTCGAGGCTAAGATTCCCGACACCGAGTACTATTTTTCCGACTGTCCGAGAGACAGAGTTTCAAAAACTCTCGCCCCGATAAGGCTTTTGGAAAAAGACGGAGCCGTGCTTTACGACATAGGCGAAAATATATCGGGCTTTCCCGTGATTAAAGCTTTAACGGCAGGACAAACGGTAACGGTTACGTTCTCCGAAGAGCTTGACGAAAACGGAGAGCTTGATATGAAGCATCACCACAGACAAAAATTTACCTTTACCGGAGACAAAGAAGGACGGATAGCAGAGCCCTCCTGCGTTTGGTACGGCTTCAGATATTTCTCGGTTTCGGGAGAGGCAGAGGTTGTTTCCGTTTACAAGGTTCACACAGACGCAAGGACGGATTCGGCTTTCGATTCTGATAGCGATATCCTTAACTGGATTTACAGCACCTTTCTTAACACCCAGCTCTGCAATATGCACATGGGTATCCCCTCCGACTGTCCTCATCTCGAACGCAGAGGATACACGGGAGACGGTCAGCTTTGCGCTCATACCGTTATGCTCACCCTTGACACCCAAAAATTTTACAAAAAGTGGATTCAGGATATTTCCGACTGTCAGGACAGAATAACCGGACACGTTCAGTATACCGCGCCCTACACCCAATGCGGCGGAGGTCCCGGAGGCTGGGGTATAGCGATAATCAACGTACCGTACGACTATTACAAGCGATACGGAGATATAAGTGAAGCGGAAAAGCTCTATCCTCAGATGCTTCGCTACTTCGACTATCTTGAGGCGCACAGCGAGAACCTGCTCGTAACGAGCGACAAAGAGGGACAGTGGTGTCTCGGAGAATGGTGTACACCGGGACACGTTGATAACAGCTGTAAGCCTGACGAACGCCCTGATGAACGTTTTGAAGCGGGAGCGGTCGTTCTCCCCGCGCCCTTTGTAAACAACTATTTCTACATAAAAGGGCTTATGAGGGTTATTGAACTCGCAAGACTTATCGGCAAGGAAAGCGATATCCCCGCCCTTGAAAAGAAGCTCGCTGAAAGAAAAACAGCTACAACGGCGGCGTTCTTCAACACCTGGGACGGTAACTTTCTCGGAAACGTTCAAGGTGCAAACGCCTTTGCTCTTGACATAGGGCTCGGAGACGAAAGAACGAAGAAAAACTTTATCAAATACTATCAAAAGAATAAATATTACGATACCGGGATATTCGGAACAGAGATAGTAACAAGGCTTCTTTTTGAGCTTTACGAGGCTGACACTGCGTTCGGACTTCTTAGCTCCGAGGTACCCGCTCACAGCTTCGGGTATTGGAAAAACACGGGTGCGACCACGTTCAGAGAGTACTGGGGCTTCTCGCGTTCGCACAGTCACCCGATGTTCGGTGCGGTCGTGGCTCATTTCTTCGACTACATTCTCGGAATAACGCAGGAAAGGGGTTCCGCGGGATACGAAAAGCTTGTAATCAAACCCGCACTTATCAAAAAACTCAACCGTGCTTCGGGATATATCACCGTAAAGGAAGGCAAGGTCGAGGTTTCCTATGAGATCAAAGACGGAGAGTTTATCCTCACCGTTAACCTCCCCGAAAAGAAGACCGCAAAGGTTATTCTTCCCGACGGAAGCGAGAACGCGGTAAGCGACAGCACAGTGCTTAAATGCAAAATATAATAAACTCAAAAACAAGGCGGTATTTCTACCGCCTTGTTTTTATTGTGTAAACGAAAACCACGCGATAGTCGCGTGGTTCAAAAGAGGCTATAGCCGATGAGTAGAAAGCAGATAAAAAGATAAGTGTAAATCTTTTTGTGTGAAAGGCTCCCTCTGGGAGGGAGCTGTCAGCGAAGC
>JAZRDX010000016.1:0-13934 GCA_045660565.1 Eubacteriales bacterium | reverse complement strand
ATAATGAACCTCGGTCGTTACCTTTTTGAAGATGTTATTGGTGTCCATCGCCTTATAGGAGTCGTAAATCGCAATCGGCACTATGGGTGCGCCCGAATTAAGCGAGCAGTAGAAGCAGCCCGTCTTGAAGTCAAGCATCTCGTTCTTGTTACCGTCGTATCTGCCTTCAGGGAATATAAGGTAACGCTTTCCTTCCTTTACCTGCTCGGTTATGCTACGCAGAACCTTTATAGAGTCCTTGATATCCTCAAATTCTATCGTCTGACCGCCGAGAAGTCCGCAGCATTCCTTTGCAAGGTATCTAGATGCCGCGTGTCGCTCCCATAAAACCCTACACGGCCCCGGATGATTTAAAAGTATTCCGAGGGCGTCATATTTTCCCTGATGATTGGAATAAAGGATATACCCTCCCTCTGTCGGCAGGTTTTCCTTGCCGAAGCAAAGAGTTGTGGTACGGCTCCTTTTTCTCATATGATCAATGATCTTACAAGCGAAGTTAAATCTGTCCTCGTCAGTATATTTATCCGTTTCGGCTATATACCTTCTCGCTTTTTTTATGTTTCTAAGTACAAAAAACGTGCTTGACGCTACCGTGAATTTAAATTTAAACTGCTTCATTTTTCCAGTCCTATTTCTATATGTTATTATTTTATTGATGCCATTATTACAAGCTTATCGAGAACCGCGTAATCCGAAAGCGACGTGCTTTTAAGACGGATATCCGTTTCGGCGCACAGCTTAAGCAGGCGTTTAAGCCTTGCTCTGCTTCTCTTTGCCGCACTTTTTCGATATAAGCTTACCTTGTATTCGTGAATTTTAAGTCTGCCCGAAATTTCCTTATCGTTCTGACCGCTATCAGCAAGAACCTTTACAAGGTAAAGGTCGGAAATGACCTTCGAAACCGCACCGAAGATATGAATGGGCTTTTCCTTGCGTTTTTCCATATCGGAAAGTATAAGGTATGCTTTATCGGTGTCCGCTTCTAAAATTGCGTTTGAAAAATCAAATGCGTTAATTTCAAGGTTACTTCCGCATACCTTTTCTACGTATTCCAGCTTCACGTAGCTCTCTCCGTGGAATTTAACGTATGAGGAAAGCTTTTCGATCTCGTTTGACAGCACGAACATATCCCTGCCCGAGCGGTCAACCATAAGCTCACAAACGCCCGTCTCGTACGACAGCTTTTCGGCGGCAAAATGCCTTGCCGTCCATTTCACGAGCTTTATGTCGCTTTCCTTCTGGAAATTAACAGGCGTCAGATACTCGGAAAGCCGTGTAAGAAGCTTCGAAGGCGTCTTTGGGAGCACCCCTGCGTCAAACTCGTCGGCAGTAACGTATATCACGTAAACTATATCGGGATCGACGCTTGAAAGGGCGTTACAAAGGGCTTTAAGCTCGGCTTCCGTTCTTTCGTTAAAATTAAGCTCGTGTATTTCACAAAGCGTTTTCCCCTCGGAAAAGAATCCTACGGAGCTTGTTATAAGCGCCTCGTTTATCTTACCCATATCAAAGTCAAGCGCGCTTACCCGTCTATGTCTGAACACAGCGTCTCCGTCCTCACCGAGAACACTTTTTCTTACGTCCTTCAGGTAGTGAAACTTTAAGTATTCCTCATCACCGAAAAACAGAAATCCGCCGGAAAGCCCCATTTTAAGCTTATCCTTAAAATTCTGCGTATTTATTATCGGATTCATAAGGCTCTCCTTTCTGCCGCTCGGCGTTTTTGCATTTCAAGGTTATTAAGTCTCAGAGCGGTACCTTTATCCGCCGTAAAAATTAACCTATTGGCGTTACTTTAACGGAAATACGGTTAACCTCTGCCGGTATCCCCTTTATCTCAACGGTATATTCCGCCGTCATTTTTCCGCCCTTTTCGTACGTGATCTCATTTATAAGCATATCTGTACGTACCGTAATCTCAAAGGAAAACGGTCCGTTGTTATACAAACACACCTGACGCTTTTTGACCGAGTCAAAGACAAGCGCGGCACTTAGATTCCCGTTTTTAAACATAGAAACGGTGGACGGGGTATCGTAATTGAACGCAAAAACCGTCTCTGCGCTCTTAGATCCGACTATCGCCGACTCGTCGTACATTATCTTCATAAGTCCCTTTTCAAGAGACATTACTCCCTCGGTTTCAAAAACGACCGGCTTTCCGTCAATCTCCGCGTCGTCAAACGCGTCGTCGAAAAACTCCTCGTCAAGCCCGCCCTCAACTTCAATCGACAGTGAGTTTTTATGCATAAGGTCGGTGGTTGTCGTCATAATTTTTATCTTTACAGGTTTTATTGCCATATCTGTCTCCGCGCCGCTTTCAGCGGCTGTTTTTATATAACGCTACGTTGCTTACAGAAGGTTAAAGCTCCGTCCGGCAGTCCTTTCGAAAGGCTGTGGCGAGTCTTACACTTTAAGTATAACAGCGCGTTATTTGTATTTTGTTAAATATTTGTTATTGTTCGGTTAAACTGATAATTTTTATATTTCGTTATAACGGAAAGTCGGTTTGGTAACACTTATATTGAAACCGTACGTTACCGAAAAAGAAAGGAATAAAATATGAAAAAGGATTTTTTATCAATACTTTGCATGACTCTTGTCTGCGCTACCGTAATGCTCGGTGTTATGAGCATCTATAAATACGTTTCCCCGATGGGGAACAGCCGAAGAAAGCTCGGACACGCCGGCTTTGCCTTTGAGCTTACAAGTCTCGGCTCGGACAGCATAGTTTAAAACGTGCTAAGATACGCAAAGCTTACTTTCCAAGTACACCGTGTCTTTCGGCAAACCGTTTCATTTTTTCCGCATACGGATCCGGCTCGTTCATAAGCTCAAAATCTATCTGACGCAGTGAAACCACTGCGTTTTTCACTTTTATTTTAACCTTATCGCCGATTCTGTACGTATTTCCGTCTGCCGCGGTAAGCGTCATAGCCTCGGTGTTATAGTAGTACTTATTTTTCAGCGTGGCGATAGGAATAAGTCCCTCACAGGTGTTTTCAAGCATGCAAAACATTCCAAAGGAGGTTACCGAGCTTATAACGCCGTCGAACTCTTTCCCGATATGCTTACTCATAAATAACGTCTTATAAAGCGCGGAAATTTCTCTTTCCGCCGTAAGCGCTTTAATCTCACACTCCGAGGACTTCTTTGCCGCCTTTTCGGCAAAAGCCGCATAGCGTCTCTTAACGTCAGTGCCGCCCGAAAGCGCGGCGCTTATTATTCTGTGGACAGCAAGGTCGGGGTAACGTCTTATGGGCGAGGTGAAATGACAGTAGCATTTACTCGAAAGACCGAAATGTCCGCTGCAAACGTTACTGTAAAACGCTTTTTTCATGGTTCTCAGCAGCACGTAAGATACGGGAAGTGAAAGCCCTTCTTTTTTCGACGCGCGCTGAAGTATTCTTCCGAGATACTCAGCCGTTATATTCTCTTTTTTAACGTAATCGACCTTTATACCGAGGTTATGAGCAAACCCGATAAACTCCGAAACCTTATCGGCATCCGGCTTTTCATGGACGCGGTATACGCAGGGAAGCCCTCTTTCGGTAAGCCAGGTAGCAACCGCTTCGTTTGCGCAGAGCATAAACTGCTCTATAAGACGCTCACCTACTCCGCGCTCTCTTTTTAATATATCGACAGGCTCTCCGTTATCATCGAGAATAATCTCCTCGTCGGCGCTGTCAAGCTCAAGCGCGCCACGTTTTTCGCTTTTACGCTTAAGCTTTTCGTAAAGCTCAAGCATGGTATCAAGCGTTCCGTCAAGCACAGCGGAATATTTTTCCTTAAGGCTTTCGTCGGCGCTTTCGTCAACTAACGCGTTAATTTCGGAATAAACGCCTCTTATTTTTGAATTAATTATACTCTTTTTAAGCTCTGCGCCTTTTATTTCACCGAACTTGTCAAGCTCGATAAATGCAGAAAGCGCGTAGCAGTCAACTCCTGCGTTAAGTGAACATATACCGTTTGAAAGAGAGACGGGAAGCATCGGAACCACCTTATCGGCAAAATAAACGCTGGTTCCTCTTGCCATAGCCTCTTTATCAAGAGCTGTATCCTCTCTTACGTAATTTGAAACGTCGGCTATATGAACACCTAAAACATATCCGTCGCCATTTCGTTCTACCGAAATGGCATCGTCAAGGTCCTTGGCGCCTTCTCCGTCTATGGTGAAAATATTAAGCGAGCGAAGGTCGGCTCGTCCGTCGGGAGTAAGGACGTCATGCTCGTGGGACGCCGCCTGTTCCGCTGCTTCTTTTCCAAACTCGGTTATAATTTCCGAAGAACGAAGAATCGCGCTGTAATTTGCATCTCTTGTTCCGCTGTCTCCGAAAACCGCTGTAAGAACACCTTCTCCGTCCTCGCAAATGTCCTCAGGGTAGCGACTTATTCTTATTTCAGCCTTATCTCCGTCCTTTACCTTTTCATTGCAATCAGCTCCAACGATTAAAAAATTAAACCTGAGCTTTGAATCGTCCGGATCAAGATAGGTCTCATCTGTACGCTCGTCAGTGTAAACGGTTCCGATAACCTTTTTTACCGCTCTTTCCTCAACGTCGGTAACGTACACGTCGTGTCTCTTTCCTAACGTTTTGACGGTTACAATATCGCCGTTCATCGCTCCGCGCGTGTCGTCGGAATCGATATAGTATTTTTCGCCTGAAAGAGTACCGTCGGGATTTAACTCGAAAAACAGTCCTCCGGACGTAATGGAGAAGAAACGCCCTTTCATCTCGGTACCGCGCTTAACCGCGCTATCCTTTACGGGCAAACCGCGTCTGCCGCCTTTTTTTACAGACGCGCCTTTCGAGTCGTTTTTAAAAAACACGTCAAACGAGCTTTTTCCGACATTTTTCTTACCTTTGCTGCCGGAGTAATTCTTATTTCTCGGAAATTTATTCTTTTTAGTTGATTTTTTATTTTTCATTTTCTTAAAACTTCGGGCTGTTAATGCCAAATGGAGAATACCTAAAATACAGTTACTATATAGTATACCATATTTTAAAAATAAAATCAATGTTTTTTTATGAACACCGATATTTTATAAAATAAAAGGAGGCAGCTGTAGCCTATGAGTAAAATTGGCTGAAATTGCGGGGCATGAAAACAGCAAAAAGAAGAAAAGCGTATTGATTTTTTTGTACTTTTAGTGTACAATAGAAATATAACTCCTTAAAATCTCTCCGCCATCCGCAAAAAAACGTTTCGGAGAGCAAAGAAAGAAGGCGATCGGTATTTTCGATACAGCAAAAAAAGACGAAAATAAACAGAATAAAACCAATAACAAGACAATTAATAGCGAATACAAAGACAATAATAACAATAAAACACTTGTGGATATTACAGTTAACGGTAACCCTGTTTCAGTGGAAAACAACACTCGCGTTTCCGAGCTTCACCTTTGCGAGCTTCCCTGTGGCGGGCACGGAAAATGCGGAAAATGCAAGGTTAAGGTAAGCGGTGAGCTTTCTCCCTTAACCGAGGCTGAAAAAGAAATGCTTACCGAGGATGAAATAAAAAGCGGCATTCGTCTTGCATGCTATACCTTTATACTTGGAAAATGCAGCATAGAAAAAATAGCCGATACCGATAATTCCTCTGTGCTTACGGGCGGAAAAAAAGGAGAAATAAACCTTTCTCCCGCCTTCCGCTCTCTCGGAGTGGCTATCGACATAGGTACAACAACCGTTGCCGCAAGACTTATTACGACGAGCGGCGATATTCTGTCGGAATACGGAAGCAACAATCCGCAGTCGGTTTTCGGCGCGGACGTCGTTTCACGTATAGAAGCGCACCTCGCGGGAAACGGCGCGGCTCTTTCGGAGCTGATCGTTTCCGAAATCGACAAAGCTATCTTTTCCCTCTGCGAGCGAGCGCAAAGAAGCGCGTCGGAAATCGACGCTATATCTATAACCGGAAACACAGTAATGCTCTATCTTCTTACGAACACCTCACCGAAGCCGCTTTCCCACGCGCCGTTTACTTTAACAAGACGGTTTGGCGAAACGCTCAAAGCTTCGGAGCTGAATATCTCCGCAGTTCTTCCAAATACTGAAATTTATCTTCCGCCATGCATCTCTGCTTTCGTCGGTGCGGACACCGTATGCGCAATACTTACCGCCGCTCCGCGCAGTGAAGAAGTTGCTTTATGGAAAATTTCAGCGGACAAACCGTCATGTGGGCGCCCTTCCGCTACTCTCTCCGCCAACAACGGCTCAACCGAGGACGCGCCCGAAAATCCCGACGGTTTGATAGGTTACCTTGAAAACAAAAAAATATCCGTTCTTGCCGACATCGGCACAAACGGTGAAATGGCATTATGGAAAAACGAACGGCTTTACGTCTGTTCAACGGCAGCCGGTCCTGCATTCGAGGGCGTCGGTATTTCCCGGGGAATGAGAGGAGAAGCCGGTGCGATCGACAAGGTTAACGTTGTTAACGGCAAGCTGTGCGCAAACGTAATCGGAGGCGGTGAGCCTAAAGGAATCTGCGGAAGCGGTCTTGTAGATGCGGTTGCCGCGCTGCTTGATACAGAGGATATTGACGAAACGGGCTACCTCGAGGACGGCGAGGTAACGGTTCTTTCTCCGGTTACTCTTACCGATAAAGACATTCGCGCGGTTCAGCTTGCCAAGAGCGCGATAAGCGCGGGAATCCGCACGCTGATAAACGAAGCGGGAATTAAGTCGGACGACGTTACCTCGCTGTTTATTGCCGGCGGCTTCGGAAACTATCTTAATAAGATAAGCGCGGGAAAAATAGGACTTTTACCGAGTGAGCTTGTAGAAAAAACCGAAAACATAGGAAACGCCGCCTTGGTGGGAGCGGAAATGCTGCTGCTTAACAAGGGGTTAAGAGACAGGGCAAAGGAGCTTTCCGAAAAGGCAGTTACCGTAGAGCTTTCGACGAGCAAGTATTTTTCCGAATGCTTTATTTCGGGAATGCTGTTTTGACCGGGTAGCCCCCTCGGAGAGCCTCCGGTGGCAAACAGCCGTGATGTAAAATTAGAAAAACAAAAATTCCTATAAGAAAACCTTGTTTTACCGTTAAACCAAGAAAAGACACGAAAAATATTTAGATCAGAAACAATAAAACCCCTATAAGCACGTTTATTTAAATAAAAGAGCAGGAATATGGAAAAATCATATTCCTGCTTTTCATTTTATATATCCGCTTCCGCAAGATACTTGCTTCCGTTATTCGCTATATACTCCTTACGCGCGGAGATGTTATCTCCGAGAAGGGTATCGAAAATTTCGGCTGTTTCTTCTGCGTCCGCCTCGGTAATCTTCACAAGACGTCTCGACGCGGGATTCATAGTTGTTTTCGACATCATATCCGCCTCGTTCTCACCGAGTCCCTTTGAACGCTGAAGCGTATATTTCTTATCGCCTATTTCTTTAAGAATTTTGACTTTTTCTCTTTCGTCATAGGCAAAATAAATTTCGTCCTTGGTGGTTATCTCAAAGAGCGGTGATTCCGCGATATAAATTTTACCCATATTGATAAGCGACGGAAGAAGTCTGTATATCATTGTAAGAATAAGGGTTCTTATCTGGAAGCCGTCCTCGTCGGCATCGGTACATATAATAACCTTGTTCCATTTAAGCATATCGGGGTTAAATCTCGGAATATCTCCCTTGATTTTTTTGTCAACCTCGACTCCGCAGCCTATAACTCTTATAAGGTCGGTTATAATATCGCTTGAAAAAATCTTATCATACGAGCTCTTAAGACAGTTAAGCGTCTTACCTCTTACGGGAATTATAGCCTGAAACTCTGCGTTTCGCGCAAGCTTACAGGACGACATCGCGGAGTCTCCCTCAACTATATAAAGCTCTCGCTTATCGGGATCCTTTGAACGGCAGCCGACAAATTTCTCAACTCTGTTCGAAATATCGATGTTTCCGGTAAGCTTTTTCTTTATGTTGATTCTCGTGCTTTCAGCCTGTTCGCGGCTACGCTTATTTACAAGAACCTGGCTTACGAATTTTTCTGCCTCTGCCTGATTTTCGGTAAAATAAATTTCAAGGTTCTTTTTAAAGAACGCGGTCATTTCGTCTCTTATGAACTTGTTTGAAATCGCCTTTTTCGTCTGGTTTTCGTAAGAAATGATGTTCGAGAAGCAGTTTGTTACGAGTATAAGGCAGTCGAATACGTCCTTAACGGTAATTCTCGCCTCGTTTTTGGTATATTTACCCGCATCGCGGCAATACTTATCAAGAGCATAAACAAATGCTGTCTGAACAGCCTTATCGGGAGAACCGCCATGCTCAAGGTAGCTTGAGTTATGGTAGTACTCTATATGATTTTTCACGGCGCTTACACAGAAGGCGACCGACATCTTCAGCTTGTAGTTTGACGACTCCCCTGCCGGTGCTTCGTCGCCCTCCTCGTCTCCGTCTCCGTCGTTTCCGTTATTTATCACGCCGCTGACCGTTTCCTCCCAAAATACGGGAGAGGTAAGATTTTTTCCGTCAGCTATCTCCTTAACGTAGTCGGTTATACCCTCGTTATAAAGGTATTCCTCGGTGGAAAAGCTTCCGTCCTCCTCCTGCCATTTAAGAGTAAATTTTATGCCGCTGTTTACTACAGCCTGTCTCATAAGAATATCGGAAACACGCTCTCTTTTTATCTTAATCGACGTAAAAATCGTGTTATCGGGCTTCCAATGGATAACCGTACCGGTTCTCGACTCGCTTCTCTTAAGCTCGGTTACTCTGAGCTCGGTTACAGGAGAGCCTCGCTCAAAATCTATTTCGGATTTAGTTTTTCCGTTATACGAGCATACCTTCATAAACTCCGAGGCATACTGCGTCGCGCAGGCTCCGAGACCGTTGGTGCCGAGCGCGTATTCGTAGGAAGCGCTGTCCTTTGCGTGCTTATATTTTCCTCCCGCGTACATCTCACAAAATATCAGGTCCCAGTTATAGCGTCCTTCTTTTTCGTTAAACCCAAGCGGAATACCTCTACCGAAGTCCTCAACTTCAATGGAACGGTCGCTGTAAGCAGTTATATTTATACAGGTGCCGAATCCGGCTCTTGCCTCGTCAACCGAGTTAGACAGTATTTCAAAAAAGGCGTGAATACAGCCCTCAAGGTCTCTTGAACCGAATATAACCTCCGGTTTTTCCCTTACTCTGTCCGCACCCTTAAGACTGCTTATACTGTTTTCGCCATATTCCGTAATTTCCGTTTTCTGCATTGAAATTAACCCTTCCTGATTTTGTAATGAGGTAACACGAGTTTTTGAACTCTTATTTCATTCTATACCTTTTTTCGAAATTTGTCAAGAACCAACTTGGAAATTAATATCTTGTCCATATTTGCGGCTGCTTAAATCCGTAAAAACAGATAGGTAATGGCTTACAAATGAAAATCACACACGGAGGAATCTAAGCAATGAACACAGACGATATTGCAGCCATACGCCGACGGATGTTCCCCTCGGAGGGGTATTTTAAGGCCAAAACCTATGCCGGATTTATTTTCGGAAAAATTCAAAAGGGCGAGCTTTGGAGAAGTATTTCCTCTCTGTATAAAAAAATCAGAAAATACACTCTGATCTCGGCGATAATACGCACCGCGGCACTTATAGTTTCACTGCTTGAAAAGAGCGCCCTGCTTCTGCTTTTCGCTACCGCGCTCCTGCTTTTACTGCCCGCAATACTTGCTCTGGCACTGATATACGTAGCTGTATGCGGAGTTAAATACTTTTTATGGCACAAAGCGGTAAGCGAGTGGCTGAAAAACGCAGAAAATATAACCGTTTATCTCTCCTCGGAAAAAATTTTCGTCAAAAATCCCCCTCTTTTTCTCCGCGCCGCGGCAGAGGAAGCCGCTGATTATTCGCACCCGGTAATAGTTCTTTGCAGGGATAATTTCACGTCGGTAAAATGGTATTCGTTTAATCTTCTTGCGATAAAGCCGGACTATTTTTTCATTTTGAAAAAGATGTTTTTCAATAAAAAAAGCGCAAAAATAACATATATCGCACTTTCATAGCTCCGTCAATCTCACCCACAAATGTGAAATTTTTATAAATATTTATTAAATACCCTTGAAATGCGGTTTTATTTATTGTATGATAATATTAATTAATAATAAATTTTCTCTGTGCATCGCTTAACCGCGACGGAAAGGATATATAAATGTTTGAGTTTAGTAATAACAGCTTTTTTTCAAATAACGGACAAATTTCGTCAGCCCCCGCGCAGGCTCCGTCGGCTCCCGTACAGGTTCCGACAAATTCCGTTCAGCAAAATAATGAGATAGCCACACCCACTGTTCAAAATAATACCGAGACTGCTTCCGCTGCACATCAGCCGTCTTACGCAGTGAACACACCCGCAGCCGCCCCCGTTCGCGACAGCGGTTTCATCGAGGGCTGGGACGATGACGACGATCTTGACGCGGTTTCGCAGCGTGTAAACATCAAGGTATTCGGTGTCGGCGGAGGCGGAAATAACGCTGTAAACCGTATGTACGCTAACGGTGAAAAGAGCGCTACGCTTGTAGCTGTAAACACCGATATAAGAGTCCTCCGCGCCTCCCCCATTGAATCAAAAATTGCAATAGGAAAGCACACGACCAAGGGACACGGTGCGGGTGCGAACCCCGAAAGCGGAAGAAAAGCCGCTGAGGAATCCATTGAGTACATAAAACGTAACCTCGAAGGCGTTGATATGCTTTATATTACCGCAGGTATGGGCGGAGGAACCGGTACAGGCGCATCTCCCGTAATCGCAAAGGTAGCAAAGGAGATGGGTATTCTTACCGTTGCCGTCGTTACAAAGCCCTTTGAATGCGAGGGAGAATCCCGTATGGCTACCGCCGAGGACGGTATCGAAAAGCTTCGCGACTGCGTTGACGCGCTTATAGTTGTTCCGAACGAGCGCCTTAACACCATTTCCGGTAAGGAGCTTCAGATATCCGAGGCTTTCGAGGCTGCCGATGAAATTCTTATAAAGGGTGTCCAGAGCATCTGCCGTCTTATCAACGAGGACAGCTACATAAACCTCGACTTTGCCGACCTTACCACAATTCTTAAAAATTCCGGCGACGCCCATATAGGTGTAGGTATCGCATCAGGCGACAACAAGGCTATGCTTGCCGCGGAGCAGGCAATAAGCAGCCCTCTCCTTGAAACCTCTATTAAAGACGCTGACGGCATGATAATCAGCATTATATCCAGCGAAAAGGTTGCGCTCAGTGCCATAACCGAGGCAACCAACAAGATAAGAAAAGAAGCCGCTCCTAACGTTAACTTAATTCTCGGACTTAAGTTTGACGCCAATATGGGCGACAACATCGAAATAACGGTTATTGCTACAAAGAGCGGCGGTCTCAGAGATGCTGCGTCGGTAGCGGAAAACAACGTCTCGACTGCCGTAAAAACAGAGGCGGAGAAGGCGGAGATCTCAGTAACAGAGGTAAATCCTCAGATAACCTTTGACGAGGTAAAGCCTAACGATTATATCCCTCAGAGACAAAACGAGTTTTTTGCTCCGAGACCTGTCGAGTCTGCCGTTCAGAGACAAAACGACTTCTTAAATCCGAGGCCTGTTGAAAGCGGATTCGGTGTTCCGAGCTTTGAAGGCAAAAACGATACTCTTTTCGGAGACGACGAATTTAACCTTATCAAAAAAATAGCAACCCAAAGAAACGAAAAGTAATTAACAGAAAGCGGCGCAAAGCGTTTTTAAATGTTTTGCACCGCTTTTTTATGTCAAAATAAAATAACCGCCTCAGCAGATAAAACCTCGCGTTTTTTGTTTTATTTTTTATAAAATATCACATTAGCATAAACAAAAGATTACATAAACAGAGGAATTAACTTTAAAATAAGTGTATTATTTAAGGTAGAGCGGACGTCTGTTTTTATAACAAGGTAATTCGTCAGCCGAGATATAGAGCCACGGAAGTCTGCTCAAAAAGTCGGATTGAGCAATTGTTCTCACATTTTTTTAACGAAAGGAAGTATTTTTTATGATTAATCATCTCAAATCCGCTATTCCCGGCATAGAAGCCGATATCGAAAGAACCGTAAACCTCCAGTGTCTTGACGAAAACGATTTTTACTACGGTATAGTTACCGACGTAGCAAAGGGCTATACCGAGCCTGACGTTGGAATCAAGACCGCCGCAAAGCTTGTAAGTGCGTACTACAACAAGCACACAAAGTGGTACAAAAACCCTCTCCTGCTTGAACGCGCTATTCTTGCCGCAAAGCACACAAATAAACGTTTGAACGACGACGGAACCATGGACCTTATGGAAACCAATTTCCACGATCCGACCATGAACGGATTTTCGGTTCACGTTGTAGGTCCCGTTTACAAGCTTCTTCTCCGTGAAACAGAGCACACGGCACTTGAGGACGAGGTAAGTGCGTGTCTTAACGAATTTATGCGCCGCTCGGGAGACGCCATGGTAAACGGCGGCTTCCATACCCCTAACCACCGCTGGGTTATAAGTGCCGCGCTCTCCTACTGTTACAACACCCTTGGCGATGAAAAATACTTAAATCACATTAAAAAGTTCCTTGAAAACGAAGGTATCGACTGCGACGAAAACGGTGAATTCACCGAGCGCAGCGCCGCAGGATATACTATACTCTGCCAGAGAGTGCTTATAATGATGGCAGAGGAACTCGGTATGCCGGAGCTTCTTGATCACGTTGCTCGCAGTCTCCGTATGTCAATGACATTTATGGAGCCCGACAACAGTCTTAACACTCTTAACTCCACCCGTCAGGACTTCGGAAAGTCTCCGAACTTTAACGGCTACTACGAGCCATACTTAAAAATGGCAATACTTACCGGCGACGGAGAATTTGCCTGGATGGCAGAGCGCATCCGCGAAAACGGCGGAACATGTGATATGACCTGGTTCCTTCTCTTCCCCGAGCATGAGGAAAAGCAGCTTTCGGTTGAACCTAAAGCTCCCGCATCTCTCGACTACGAAAAGCTTTACGAGGAAAGCGGAATTATGCGTCAGCGTATCGGAGACGCAACTCTTACGCTTATAAAGGGCAGACCTCTTTTTGCAAAACTCCATTACAAAAACAAGCCTATGCTTTTGCGTTTCACCGGTTCCTTCTTCGCTCAGGGACAGTTCTCCGCACAGACACTTGAAAAAACGGAGGACGGATACCGTCTTAACTACCGCAGACAGTGCGGTTACGTCGGACCTTACAACGAAAAGCAGAAATCTAACCTTTGGAAGGATATGGACTACGGAAAGCGTCCGAAGCTCGGCACGCAGACCTATGACGTAACGTTTGATTTCAAGCTTACCGACGGCGAGCTTAAAATTGACCTTGACGCGTGCACGGTTGACGGCTCCTGCGATAACATTCCCGTTAAGCTTGAGCTTATGTTCCCCGCGGGCTGTATCTATGAAAACGACTCCACTATGCTTGTAACGAGAAACGGAGACTACGTATTCCAGAAGGAAACGCCTGCAACGCTTCTCTATACAGACCACGTAAAATTCACAGTCGAAGGCGGCTTCTGCGAGCATTACTACGCGAAGAATATGCGCGGCTCCGTAGGTGCTGACGGACAGGCGCTTACCGTTTGCTTTACCGGATTTACTCCTCAGAAGAGAACGGTTAAGGTAAAATATTCAAACGGTTAACCCCATTTATTACAAAAAAGGCAGGGATTTTTTCTCTGCCTTTTTTGTATGCGGTAGCCTGCGGAGAGCCTATAATACCGCGATTTGAAAAGCACCTTTGGGGCGGGGAGCCCCCGGCAGGCACCGGGTAGCACCCGGAGGCGTATGGCGACGCCGGACAACCGTCCGGAGGGTTGATAACCGTGATGTAGGCTTATAGTAAAAATCAAACAAAGAGGTTTTGCAAAGCATACGGAGAGATAACCAACCCGCGATTTGACCGGGTAGCACCCGGAGGCGAATAGCCGTGATGT
>JAZRDX010000015.1:0-6229 GCA_045660565.1 Eubacteriales bacterium | reverse complement strand
ATTATAGCAGAAAAAAATCCTTTTGTCAATAGCTTTTTGAAAAAAGTTTTGAGAAAAAGGAAAAATTTTAGTTTTCTTATTGACTTTTGCAAAAAAGTGTGATATATTAGTATAGTACCAAATACGGAGGGATATCGAAGTGGTCATAACGAGGCGGTCTTGAAAACCGTTTGGGAGCAATCCCACAAGGGTTCGAATCCCTTTCCCTCCGCCAAAAGCCTGCAATTTTCGGATTGCAGGCTCTTTTTGTATTCCGAAAACCATGCGATAGTCGCGTGGTTCAATGAAGGCTAATGCCGATGAGAAAAAATCTTCTGTGGTTGAATAAGAGGACTAAATCCATCAAGCACAAAGCTCGTGATGGGAGTTTTCTTTCAGCCGTAATTATGAGCATTGGTTTGTGTAGAAATTGAAAAACATCTTGATTTATTTGTAAAGCTATGGTATAATAACTGTGTGAAATCACAGGCGGCAGAAAACTGCGCTTTACCTTAAACGGTGAGCCTATTTCGTCCGAGAACCGCGAATGCGGATGGGGTAAAATAATAATTTCCCCGTCTGACGAAAAAAAGGAGCGTAAATTCAAGGTAAGAATGGAAATTATGGATTCCGTGCTGTAAGTCTTACTTTGCGGAAAAAAGGTGAAATTATTTATGGATAAAAAAGATTTAAAGAACCTTGTATGCAAGATTATCGACGAGCGATCGGACGATATTATCGCTATCGGAGAGAAAATTTTTTCAAATCCCGAAATGGGGTACAGAGAATTTGAAACCTCTAAACTCGTTAAGCAAGAGCTTGAAAGGCTTAATATTCCGTATCGCGACGGAATGGCGATCACCGGCGTAAAGGGACTTCTGTCGGGCAAAGAGCATAACGCACTTGTTGCGGTTATCGGTGAAATGGACGCGGTACTCTGCTCCTCGCATCCGAAAGCGGATATAGTAACCGGAGCCTCTCACGCTTGCGGACATAACGTGCAGATCGCGGCAATGCTTGGTTGCGCGATGGGACTTTCCTCGGTTGCAAGCGAGCTTGACGGCGACGTATGCTTTTTCGCCGTTCCTGCCGAGGAATACGTCGAGATCGAATACCGTTCCAAGCTTCGCGAGGCGGGAAAAATTGAGTTTTTCGGCGGAAAACAGGAGCTGATACGGCTTGGCGAATTTGACGGCATTGATATTGCAATGATGGTACATGCTCAGGGTAATTCGCCTTCCGAAGCGGCGTTTACCGTCGGTCCCGGAATGGGATTTGTGGCAAAAAAGATAAATTTCATAGGCAAAGCGGCTCACGCCGGCGGAGCGCCTCACGAAGGAATAAACGCGCTGAACGCCGCTATGGCGGCAATGATGTGCATACACGCGGCAAGAGAAACCTTCAGAGACGAGGACAAAATAAGAGTTCATCCGATTATAACGAATGGCGGAGAGCTTGTTAACGTCGTACCGGACCTTGTAACTATGGAGACGTACGTCAGAGGAGCCACGCCAAAGGCTGTTAAGGACGCCTCGGAAAAGGTTGATCGCGCGATACGCGGCGCGTGTATAGCTATCGGAGCGGAATGTGAAATAATCAATTACAAGGGTTATCTGCCGCTTGAACAGTCTGATAAATTATCGGAAATTTTCGAAAGCAACGCAACGCTTTCGGGAATAGAAACGCATCACGGTTTTGATATGACGGGTTCTACCGATATGGGAGATCTCGGTCATATAATGCCGATAATTCAGCCGTGTATCGGCGGCTTTAACGGTAATCTTCACTCTGCTGAGTTTGCCGTAACCGATAAAATAAGCGCATACGTTACCCCCGCAAAGCTTATGGCTATGACGGTTATCGATCTGCTTACCGATAAAGCTGCAAAGGCACTGGAAATAAAAAATACATTTAAACCGAAAATGACTAAGGAGGAATATCTTGCATTATAAGCTTGTAATGCGTGAGAAACGGAAATATGTGGACAGAGGAAAAACTTAACGAGCTGTTAACCACCCCCAGCGATAAGCTTGTAGCCGACGTCGCCAAAATAAAAGGCGATATAATGGTGCTTGGCGCGGGCGGAAAAATGGGACCTACTCTTTGTATTCTTGCAAAAAGAGCCATTGAAAAAGTGAAAATTAACAAGAGGGTTATCGCGGTCTCTCGTTTCAGCGATGAGAGCGTACTTACACTGCTTCACTCAAACGGCGTTGAAACGATAAGCGCCGACCTGCTTGATCAGGACAGCCTTAACGCTCTTCCCGACGTGGAAAACATTATTTTTATGGCGGGTAGAAAATTCGGAACGGACGGCGGAAGCGAATATCTTACCTGGGCGATGAACGCTACTTTGCCAGCTTTCGTGGCACACAGATTCAGGAAATCTACCTTTGTTGTTTTCTCGTCGGGTAATATTTACCCCATAGTTCCCGTATCAAGCGGCGGCTGCGGTGAGGACGACAAGGTAGCTCCGTCGGGCGAATATCCTATGAGTGTGCTTGCGAGGGAGCGAGCTTTTGAATACGCGTCGCATAAATACGGTACTAAAGTATTCAATTACCGACTGAATTTCGCCGTTGATTTACGTTACGGAGTTCTTTTTGACTGCGCAAAGAAAATCATAGACGGCACTCCTATATCTCTTGATACCCCCTGCTTTAATTTTATATGGCAGGGAACGGCAAACGAAATTGCCATCAGAGGACTCCTGTATGCAGAGGCGCCTATGCGTACAATGAACGTAACCGGTCCCGAAACAGTTTCCATAAGAAAAGCGGCGATAAAGCTCGGAGAGTACCTCGGAAAAGAACCTGTCTTCTCCGGCTCCGAAGGAAACAGCGCCTTCTTAAACGACTCATCTCTTGCTATGGAAACCTTTGGCTATCCCGACGTTTCGGCAAACACGCTTATAAGATGGCAAGCGGAATACATACTGTCAGGCTCAAAAACACTTGATAAACCCACTCATTTTGAAGAAAGAAAAGGTAGTTATTAATATGACAAGACACGAATTAGCACTTAAAAAGCTTCACGAAGGCACCGTTATTCCCGCAAACCCTCTTGCGCTTGATGAAAACCGTTGCTTTGATGAGAAGCATCAAAGAGCAGTTGTAAGATACTATCTGGATTCGGGGGTTGGCGGTCTTGCGGTAGCGGTACATACCACGCAGTTCGAAATACGCAATCCGGAGCATAATCTTTTTGAAAAGGTTCTGCGTGTCGCTAAGGAAGAAGCCGTAAAATTTGAGGAACGCACCAATGAGGTAATAGTTATGGTCGCGGGCGTTTGCGGCCCCATGGAACAGGCGGTACGCGAGGCAACGCTTGCAAAAAGCCTCGGATACGACGCGGTGCTGCTTTCTCCCGGAGGGCTGAACCACCTTTCAGAGGAAGAAATGCTTGAAAGAACGCGTGCGGTAGCTAAAATTATCCCTGTAATCGGCTTCTATCTTCAGACCGCCGTCGGCGGCAGGGTATTTACCTACGATTACTGGAAAAAGCTCTGCGATATTGATAACGTAGTTGCAATCAAGGCTGCGCCGTTTAACAGATACTACTCCCTTGACGTTGTTCGTGCCGCGGCGCTTTCAAAACGCTCAAATGAAATAACCCTTTATACCGGAAATGACGACAATATCGTCCTTGATCTCGTTTCAAAGTACAAATTCACGGTTGACGGCGTTACCTATGAAAAGGGCTTTGAGGGAGGACTTCTCGGACATTGGTCCGTCTGGACGAAAAAGGCGGTCGAGCTGTTCGAAAGATGTAAGGCTGTGCGCGGCTGCGACTCCGTACCCTACGATCTCATCCGTCTTGCGGGCGAGGTTACCGATACCAACGCGGTGTTCTTTGATACGGCAAACGGATTTAAAGGCTGTATCGCGGGACTTCATTACGTACTGTGCCGTCAAGGTCTTTTCAAAGGACTCTGGTGCTTAAATCCGGAAGAACGCATGTCCGACGGTCAACGCGAGGAAATAGAAAGAGTATATAAAGCATACCCTCACCTTAACGACGACGATTTCGTCAAGAAAAACATCGAAAAGTGGCTTGCCGATTAACGGAAACAAATCTGCGCTCGGAAAAACCGGAAAATTTAAGGAGAAAATAATGAAAAATATACTTTATGGAGACGGTATAAACGACGATACCGCGGCGATTCAGGAGCTTATAGACAGCGGAGAATGCGAGGTATCGCTTCCGGCTCCTAAAAAATTCTATCTTATATCGGCACCCCTTGTAATTCCGTCCTGCTTTAAGCTTAGGCTTCCAAGATACGCGGAGATAAGACTTAAAGACGGCTCGAACTGCTTTATGCTTCAGAACAAAGCAAAATATAAGCCCGAGAAGAGACTTCGCGACTTCTTAAAGCCTGCCGAAAAGGAGCTTTGGAAGTTTTACGATATGCTTTCTCCCGATAAAGAGGACGAGTGCCATGACTTTGAGATAGAGGGTGGCATCTGGAATTTCAACAATTTAAACCAGGACGAAAATCCAATATATACACAGAAATACGATGAACGTAACTATCTCGGACACGTTATGTTTTTCTATAACGTAAGGAATTTCAGGCTATCAAATCTGACTATAAAGGACCCCGCAAACTATGCTGTAATGGTAGATACCGGCTCGTATTTTACCGTTGAAAACATCGTTTTCGACTTTAATTTCGGAAAACCTCTCGCAACCAATATGGACGGAATACACCTTAACGGTAACTGCCACCACGGAGTTATAAGAAATATTAAGGGTGCCTGTTATGACGATCTCGTTGCTCTTAACGCTCACGAGGGTTCGGGCGGTGATATTACCAACATAGAGATCGACGGTGTTTTCGCGGATAACTGCCACAGCGCGGTAAGACTTCTGACGGTAAATCACAAGATAAGGCACGTAACTATCTCCAACGTTTTCGGAACCTATTATCAGTACTGTATCGGATTCACAAAGTACTATCCCGGAGAGACAACGGGTTACTTTGACGCCATAACCTTAAATAATATCCATGCCTCGAAGGCTGTGCGTCTTCCTGTCCAGGAGGAGCATATGGGAGACAGCAAGGATTATCATTTCCCCTTTATCTACGTGCAGAACGATACGGTGTTAAAGCAGATTGCCATTAACGGGCTTTACCGACGTGAGTATATAAATCCTGTCGATACTATTCAAATAGGTAAAAACGCCAAGGTTGATACCCTCAGTGTGTACGGATTTGATCTTGAAAACCACACCGAAAAGGAGTGTAACGCTCTGGTAAACTACGGAGCTATAAATGAGCTGAGAACCGACAGCCTCTCTGACGGAGACATCAAGAACGTCGACGGCGGAGAAATATTTAAGATTACTAACTAAAAGACTGCATATCCTTGTAAGCATAAAAAACCACCTGAGTCAGGTGGTTTTTTATATTTGGGAATTAATATCAGGAATAATCAATTCGGGAGTTGTGCATTAACGGTAATTTGCTCTGTATAGCAATAATCGACATTTATCCTTAGACACGCCTGAATTGAATGTTACGCTTGGTTTTGTTTTTCTTTTTATCAAGGTGAGAGACGCGGCAGCGGTTCAATTTATCAGAAAATTATTTTTTAAATATACCGATAAGGTCGCTCCATGTTTTCTTCTTAATGACAAACCAAAGGAGAGAGAAGCCGCCAAGTCCGACGCCCGCTGCAGAGCCTGTCGCTATTCCAACGATCGCACCCGTACCGAGTCCGTCTTCAGGTATCTCTTTTTCACAGATATCGCATATGCCGTCCGAGTTTTCATCTGTGTGAGCAGCTGCGCCCTTGGCGGTAACTGTTCCGCAAACCGAACAAGTGATATCGGTGGTGCAGTCTCCGTCGTCCTCGTTCGGTGTGCAGGTCTCAAGCGTTGCTCCGCAACCGTGATCGCAGAGGTGATCCTTGTCTGCTGCACTGTCGGAGTGTTCACCAAGCTCCGTAGCTCCGCATTCATCGCATATATGATCTATGGGAGCAATATCGTAGCATCCTTCGTCTACGCTTTCGTTACAGTAGTCGCAAAGGTGGTTATCATCATTACCGTCAGCATGCTCGCCGAAGCTTACCTGACTGCAGTAATCGCACTTGTGATCTAAGCCGGGACCGTCTTCGTGGTCGCCTAACGTGTAGCTGCATCCGTAGTCGCACGCATGGTCTTTGTTTTCATCTATATGCTCGTTGCTTAATTCTATTTCCGTACCATCGTTGTTCAGTTTAACATCCAATATGCCACTGTCGCT
>JAZRDX010000014.1:0-4576 GCA_045660565.1 Eubacteriales bacterium | reverse complement strand
AGTTCTTCGGAGCGCGTTGCAACCTGCCTAAGCTTCTTCTTATCGCGCTTAACGGCGGTTACGATACCTCCAGCGCAATGAAGATAGGTCCTCAGATGCCTATTTATAAAGACGACGTTTTAGACTTCGAGACGGTAATGGAGAGATATAATACCTATATTGATTGGCTTTCCCGTCTTTACGTTAACACGATGAACGTCATTCACTTTACGCATGATAAATACGCCTATGAAAAGATTCAGATGGCACTCCACGATTCTAAGGTTCACAGATTTATGGCGTTTGGTATCGCGGGACTTTCCGTTGCCACCGACTCGCTTAGCGCTATTAAATACGCAAAGGTAAAAGCTGTAAGAAACGAAGCGGGATACATCGTTGATTTCGAAAGAGAAGGCGATTTCCCGAAATACGGTAACGATGACGATCGCGTAGATCTTATCGCGAAGGAGCTTACGCATAAGTTTATTACCGAGCTTCGCAAAACTCCCACTTATAGAAAAGCGGAACACACGCTCTCTGTCCTTACAATAACGTCTAACGTTATGTACGGAAAAAATACCGGAGCAACTCCTGACGGAAGACCGAACGGAGCACCCTTTGCACCCGGAGCAAACCCGATGCACAACAGAGAGGAAAACGGAGCGCTCGCGTCTCTTAACTCGGTAGCGAAGATAAGCTACGACGACTGCCGCGACGGTGTTTCCAATACCTTTTCGATAACTCCCGAGGCTCTCGGCAGAGACGAGGACGAAAGAGTAGGAAACCTTGTATCTATACTTGACGGATACTTCTCAAAGGGAGCGCATCACATCAACGTCAACGTTATGAACAGAGAAACGCTTATGAAGGCTTACGAGAATCCGGAGGACTATCCTAACCTTACCATTCGTGTTTCGGGCTATGCGGTGCATTTTAACAAGCTCTCCCGCGAGCAGCAGAAAGAGGTTATAAGCCGTACCTTCCACGTATCCCTTTAATTAAGTAACGCGGAATATATAGGTTTTAAACCATCGGAAACAAAAATACATTAAATTAAAAATCAGATAGGAAAAGACGTCCTCTGCGTTTTTTGCGGAAATAATCCGTAAAAAAATCAAAATATGCGGAGGACGTCTCTTGATATTTTAAAACATGAAAAAATCAGATGAATTTATCGCAGAAAAAATTGCTGTCAACGGTTACGTCCACTCAATCCAGTCCCTTGGAACGGTAGACGGACCGGGAGTTCGCTTCGTCGTATTTTTCAGCGGTTGCCCTTTAAGATGCAAATGCTGTCATAATCCCGATACGTGGGATTTTAAGGGTGGAAGTGTGTACAGCGCCGAGGAAATAGTAAAAAAAGCAGAGCGGTACCGCTCTTATTTTGGGGAGAGCGGCGGTATAACCCTTTCCGGCGGTGAGCCTATTATGCAGGCGGACTTTGCTATCGAAATATTTAAGCTGTGTAAGGAAAAGGGGATAAATACCTGCCTTGATACCTCAGGTGCGGTAATGAATGACGCCGTTAAAAAGCTTCTTGAATATACCGACAGAGTTCTTCTTGATATCAAGTATACATCCGATGAGTTATACAAGGAAAACGTCGGAATGACGCTTGGCGGTGCCTTAGAGTTTCTTGACGAGCTTGAAAAAATGCATATTCCGACTACTGTAAGGCAGGTTGTTATACCGTCGGTTAACGACAGTGAGGAAAATTATACCGCTCTTTGTAAAATAATTAAAGAGCACTCCTGCATTGATGATTTGGAGCTTTTGCCGTTTCGAAAGATATGTCAGATAAAATATGACGAAATGGCAGTGAAATTCCCGTTTTCCGACGTACCCGAAGCCGACGTCGAAAAGACAAGAGCAAAGGAAAAAGAACTAAAAGAAAAATATTTTAAATAATAAAAACCCTGATTAAGCTTTAAACTTAATCAGGGTTTTTTCTGTGCTTAGTAAAAGCGATGATAACGTTACAGAATAGGGAAATCACCGAGACCGCCGTCGTTTTTCTTTTCTTCAAATTTCGCTATTAGTTCAATTTCATCCTTGCCTTTTGTAAAATCAGCTTCACCTACGGTAAATACGTAAGTAGTATTTTTTGTAAGCTCATCCACACAGCTCCAGGAATTAAAGGTATATCCCGAGGCTGCTTTTGCCTCAATAGTAACCACCGTTCCGAATTCAAGCTGTACCGGTTCTGTATAGTCAACGCCGTTTATACGTATATAACTTGCGTAAGTATTATAATCGAGAATTGTTATTTTAAATGTAACATGCGTTTGAATATTTATATGTCCGCACAGAGTACAGGTATATTCTATACCGTTTTGCGAGGGAACACCTTGACCGAACACATGATCCACGGTGTCAGAGATTCCGCATGCGCAGGATTTTATATGGTTATGACCGTCGCTCGAGTTAGTGTATTTATATTCATGGCTATGTTTGTGAACGTAGCCGCAGACGGTACACGTGTATACTGTTAAATTATCGGTTTGTCTTACTCCTTTATCGAACGTGTGGGCTTCATTTGCAACATAACCGCACGAGCAGGAGCGAGTATGACTTTCACCGTCGCCCACGTCAGTCCATTCGTTATAAACGTGAACGTGGGAGTGAGCGATTATAAAGTAGGAAAGAGTATTTGATTTAAAAACGATTTTTCCGTCTGTGCATGTGAAATTCAGTTTTTCAACTTTTGTGTCGGTAACGTTGAATACGGTGTAATCACCGTAATCGGCAGTAGGCTCGGGAATGGAGACTGTAACATTACCGAGCGGGGAAACGGGAGAGCCTTCTCTGATAACCTTAACGTAGTAAATGAAAAGCTCGGCGGTGTCGTTGTATTCCTGACCGATAAGCTTGCTTTTTACCTCGCTTATATTTATGCTTTCGGTAATCTTTGAGGCAACGAGCGTACATTTTCCGTTAAAGCCGCCGCCTATGAGCTCAAGCCCAAGTTCTTCGTTTTTACCGTTAAACGGCGTGTCGTTCTGACAGGCAGAAAAAGCAAGTATTGAAGCGCTGAGTATCAGTAGTACAAATAAAAGTTTTAAATATGTTTTTTTCATTATGGCTCTCCGTGCCTTAAGAAGTGATTTATTATGTCATCAAAAATTATATCATAAAAAAGAGCAAATGTCAATCTTTATTACAATGTTTAACTGTTTGGTAATTTTTTCAGCGAAAAACAGATGTGTTTATTGCCAGAAATCGAGGTTTTCGTCAATTCCTATATCCTTTGCCTTAAATACCGGATTTTTTCCTTCCTTTCGCTGCTTACAGTAGTCGCTAAGACAGCGTACCGAGTACGTTGAAAGGTAAATTACAACAGGCATATTTACAAGCACCATAAGCGCCTGCGTAATATCCGCAAAGCCCCATACTATACCGGCACTCGCGATGGCGCCGACAAACACGAGAACGGTCGCGGCAAGTCCAAAGGCTAGCATAGGCTTTTTACCGAGCGGGCGTTTAAAAATAAATTTCAGACAGCCCTCGCAGTAAGCGTAGTTTCCGATAAGCGTTGTAAAAGCGAAAAGCGAAAGAGCGGCGGCTATAAATATAGGACCGAAGGAGCCGAGTGTGCTCGAAAGCGCATCCTGAACGTACATGGCTTCCTTTCCGCTGTAAAGAGAGAAGTCGATACCTGAGGAAAGACACATAAACGCCGTGCAGGTACAGATGAGCAGGGTATCAAGGAACACCGAAAGCATCTGGACGAGTCCCTGCTTTGCGGGGTGAGAGACGTCTGCGGTAGCCGCAGCGTTGGGAGCGGAGCCCATACCTGCTTCGTTGGAGTAAAGACCGCGCTTGATTCCGTACATAAGGCAGGAGCCTGTAAAACCGCCGAAAATTGCGGAGAAGTCAAAGGCGTTTTTAAAGATAAGACCGAACATAGTGGGAATCTGTCTGAAGTTCAGCGCTAACATTATTATCGATACGAGAATATATATAACACCCATAAAAGGAACGATAAGTCCTGTTACCTTGGCAAGACGCTTTGCGCCGCCGATAACGCATAACGCAAAGAGAACCGCAAGCACGCCGCCAACGATAAACGGGGTTATCTTAGCGTTATAAAATCCGAATCCTTCAAACGATGCCTGAACGTTAAATGATGCAAGCATATTGAAACCTATGGCATAGGTGATTATTATTAAAACCGAGAAAATAACGCCGAGAGGACGGCATTTAAGCTTATCCTGCATATAGAACGCAGGGCCTCCGTAGCTTGAACCGTCGGGGTTGCGCTTTTTAAAGATCTGAGCAAGAGTTGATTCGGTAAAGGCGGAAGCGCCGCCGAGAATAGCGGTTATCCACATCCAGAAAATCGCACCGGGGCCGCCGAGACAGATAGCGCCCGCGACACCTATAATATTACCCGTTCCAACACGTGATGCGGTTGAAATCATAAGCGCTCCGAAGGAGGAAATTCCGTTCTTTTCCTTAGGCTTATCCATAAGAACCTTAAAGCATTCGGGAAAGAGACGCACTTGAAGTCCTTTAAGACGGACTGTTAAGAATATTCCGCCGAGAAGAAGAATAAGCGGAACACACCACGGCTGGTAGAGAACGTTACTTACCGCGG
>JAZRDX010000013.1:0-8407 GCA_045660565.1 Eubacteriales bacterium | reverse complement strand
TAAGAAGGAGCTTCGGCAGGTTGCAACGCGCTCCGAAGAACTGCATTTCCTTGCCTATTCTCATAGCTGATACACAGCACGCGATAGCGTAATCGTCTCCGTATATCGGTCTCATTACGTCGTCGTTTTCGTACTGAATTGAGTCGGTGTCGGCGGAAACCTTTGCGCAGAAGCGCTTAAAGCCGTCGGGAAGCGAGGTTGACCAGAGGACCGTTAAGTTCGGTTCGGGTGCGGAACCGAGGGTATAGAGCGTATTAAGCATACGGAAGGTGCTTTTCGTTACAAGGCTTCTTCCGTCCTCTCCCATACCTCCGAGCGCCTCGGTTATCCACATAGGATCGCCGCCGAAAAGCTCGTTATATTCGGGGGTACGAAGGTGTCTTGCCATACGGAGCTTCATAACGAAATCGTCCATAAGCTCCTGCGCTTCTACCTCCGTGAGAACGCCGTTTTTAATATCTCTCTGTACGTATATATCAAAGAAGGTGCTTACTCGTCCGAGCGACATTGCCGCTCCGTTCTGCTCCTTGATCGCCGCAAGATAAGCGAAATACGTCCACTGAATAGCCTCTTTCGCGTTTTTTGCGGGCTGGCTTATATCAAAGCCGTACATCTTTGCCATCTCTTTAAGACTACCGAGAAACTCTATCTGCTGGAAAAGCTCAGCGGAAAGACGTACCTGTTCTTCATCAAAGTCGGTTCCGTTTAACGCTTTTTTATCCTTTTTCTTTTCTTCAATAAGCTTATCTACTCCGTAAAGAGCAACGCGGCGGTAGTCTCCTATGATTCTGCCTCTGCCGTATGCGTCGGGAAGTCCCGTTATAACGTGGCACTTTCTCGCCGCTCTCATTTCCTCGGTGTAGGCTCTGAAAACGCCCTCGTTATGCGTTGTACGGTACATAAACTCGTCCTCAACCTTCTGGCTGAGCTTATATCCGTACGCCTCGCAGGCGCTTTTAACCATTCTCTTACCGCCGAAAGGGTTAACTCCTCTACGGAGCGGTCTGTTTGTCTGAAGTCCTACTATAATCTCGTTTTCTTTATCAAGATATCCGGGCGCGTAATTAGTTAAAGAAGAAACGGTGTTTACGTCTATATCGAGAACTCCGCCAAACTGTCTTTCAAGCTTGAAAAGAGCCTGAAGTTTATCCATAAGCACTTTAGTTCTATCAGTAGCACCGGCGAGGAAGGACGCGTCTCCTTTATATTCCTCGTAGTTTTTCTGAATAAAGTCTCTTACGTTGATTTCGCTCTGCCATACGCCCTCGGCAAAGCCCTTCCAATTTTCTTGTATCATAACTGTCTCCAATCTACTGCCAAAAGGCAGTCAAGCAAAATTTGAAGGATTTTTCGGTGTTTTTCTCTTAAATCACTCAAAATCCGGTAGTTTTTTCTGAAAAAAACAAAAAGGCAAACCCAGCTTTTCCCATGAAAAAACCAATTTGCCCAGACGGTCGGCTTATTCTTTTACATTTCACCGCAGTACTCTGCGTTTTCCGTCAGTCATGTAAAAGCTCATATATATATTATACATTCTATACCACTGTTTTGTCAAGACGTTTATTAAATTATTAATTTAAAATTCACACTAATAAAACAAGTTAACGCTTTCGAGCGTTGGGATAAGTTTTTGGACCGTCGGGGACGCCGGTCCCTACAATAAAGCAACCGTATCGTTGGGAATACCGAATTAAAATTTGTGGGAGCGGAGATATCTTCGGACCGTCGGGGACGCCGGTCCCTACAAAGAAAGATCGAAGCTTCACAACCAAACTCGTAGGGGCGAGCACCACTCGTCCGTGAGATTTTACCATAGAAATACGGACCGTCGAGGACGCCGGTCCCTACAAAGAAAGATTGAAGCTTCACACCAAACCCGTAGGGGCGAGCACCTCTCTTCCGTGAGATTTTACCATAGAAATACGGACCGTCGAGGACGCCGGTCCCTACATTATATTGTCGCTTTTGAAAAAGCTCCGCAAAACTTCTTAAGCTCGCTACGCGCAAAACACAGCAAAAAAACTCCAAACCTCTTTCAAGGCTCGGAGTTTGTTTATGTTTATTTTAAAAGAGTCCCGTTATCTTTCCGTCTGCGTCGACGTCTATCTTCTCCGCAGCCGGAACCTTGGGAAGTCCGGGCATTGTCATTATGTCTCCCGTCAGTACAACAACGAATCCCGCACCCGCGCTGACTTTTACGTTCTTAACCGTTACCTTAAAGCCTGTCGGTGCGCAGAGCTTTGTCGCGTCGTCGGAAAAGCTGTACTGCGTTTTAGCCATACATACGGGAAGGTTATCAAATCCGAGCTCTTTAAGCTGTACAAGCTGCTTTTTCGCGGCAGGCAGGAAGGTTACACCGTCGCCGCCGTAAATCTTTTTAACAACCGCTTCTACCTTTTCTTCAAGCGAAAGCTCGTCGGGATAGCAGAAATTAAAGTTGTTTTCGCACTCGCAAAGGCGTACTACCTCCTCGGCAAGCTCGATACCGCCGTCGCCGCCCTTGCCCCATACCTCGGAAAGGCGTACGTTTACTCCAAGAGCGCGGCATTTTTCAATAATAAGGTTAATTTCCGCCTCAGTATCGGTCGGGAAACGGTTAACCGCAACAACGGACGGAAGTCCGTAAACGTCTTTTATATTGGAAACGTGGCGGAGAAGGTTCGGAATACCCTTTTCAAGTGCTTCAAGGTTCTCGCTGCCAAGCTCAGTCTTTGCAAGTCCTCCGTGCATCTTAAGTGCGCGAACGGTTGCTACGATTACACAAGCCGCGGGCTTAAGTCCTGCATAGCGGCATTTAATGTCAAGGAACTTCTCTGCTCCGAGGTCTGCGCCGAATCCCGCTTCGGTTATGGTATAATCGGAGAGCTTAAGCGCCGTTTTGGTAGCTATAACCGAGTTACAGCCGTGCGCGATATTCGCGAAAGGACCGCCGTGAACAAGCGCGGGAGTGCCTTCAAGCGTCTGAACGAGGTTGGGCTTAATCGCGTCCTTAAGGAGTGCCGCCATAGCGCCGTTTGCCTTAAGCTGTGCCGCAGTAACGGGCTTTTCGTCGTAGGTATAGCCTACTATAATTCTACCAAGTCTCTCTTTAAGGTCGGTTATATCGTTTGCAAGACAAAGAACAGCCATTATTTCCGACGCGACGGTGATGTCATAGCCGTCCTCTCTCGGAACGCCGTTTACACGTCCGCCGAGACCGTCGGTAACGAAGCGGAGCTGACGGTCGTTCATATCAACGCAGCGCTTCCAGGTAATTCTTCTGGGATCGATATTAAGGGAGTTACCCTGATAGATATGGTTATCAAGCATAGCCGCAAGCAGGTTATTTGCCGCGCCTATTGCGTGGAAGTCTCCGGTAAAGTGAAGGTTTATATCCTCCATCGGTACGACCTGGGCGTATCCACCGCCTGCCGCGCCGCCTTTAACACCGAAAACAGGGCCGAGTGAAGGCTCACGGAGAGCGACCATAACGTTCTTACCGATCTTCTTCATAGCGTCGGCAAGACCTATTGTGGTTGTGGTTTTTCCTTCGCCCGCGGGAGTGGGGGTAATAGCGGTAACGAGGATAAGCTTTCCCTTTTTGTCCTCTTTTACCTCTGAAATATTTATCTTCGCCTTATAATTTCCGTAAAGCTCGGTTGCCTCCTCGGGAATACCCGCCGCAGCGGCAATCTCGCTGATTTTTTTCATTTTGACAGACTGTGCAATTTCGATATCCGTAAGCATATTCTTTCCCCTTTTTATCGTCTTTAAAAGTCATAAATTAAGTATACAATAAAACTCGCGATTTGTCAAGTGATTTTACTAACGATTTTCCACGGAAAAAACACTTCTCTTTTTTGTGAAAACGCTAAAAAGTAAGCAGGAGCCGATTTTCGGCTCCTGCTATGGGGTTACTGCCCGGTGTGGCAGATTACTTTTTTATCAATACACGCGCAAATAAATATAGGCTTTACACGACTGCAAAGAAAAATCCCGCTTGGCAACTTAACCAAACGGGATTTTTTATGTATCTTACCTCTGCTCTAATCTGTATTTTTCCAGCTCTGCCTTAACTTCCTTGTTGATTTTGAAGTTTCTCCAAATAAGTAATCCAACGCCGACAGGCCAATAGAAAATAAGGGCAATAATTCCTATAATCTTCAGCTTTTTTATGTCGTCTCTTTCTTTTACCTGTTTCATTACCTCGGCCTCAGTCGGAACAGGAAGCGAGCTTTTAACGGGAATTTTATAAGGAAGCTGACTTTGCGGCTCACTTGAGGTTACTGCTTGAGCATCGCTTTGTGTTTTAGCCTGCGACTCGCTTGCAGTATTCTTTTGCGACTGACTTTGAGGCTGTGTATGTGTCTGTACAAAGCTCGTTGCCTGCGCAGCCATCTGCTTAAATTTCGCAAACACGTCCGTCTCATTCGCTCGTGGCTTATTAGCTACGCTTGTCTTGACCTCTTCAAGATATTCGTTGATTTCATCGATAAGAGCCTCGTCTCCAAAGCGGATTATGCGTTTATAGTTAACGTTATCCTCAAATGACGCGCTTGCGGTGGCAATATGCCTTCTGTTTTTTACCTTGAGGTCAATCATCAGCTTTCCAAGGTACGCCATGGCACAACGCGGATCGGAATCAAGTACCCTTTCAAAACACTCGTCAGCACCTTTAAAATCACCGTCTTCAATACAAATGAATCCTCTGTCGAGCGTAGGATTATCGCCGGAGGCATCACTTTCCTTACGGGCACTCTCTTTGGTCTCAAATGCTTTTTTAGTATCGTCCTTTTTAATCACCTTCTTTATGCCGCGGATAATATCGTTGACAAAACCGATTTTCGTCATATCCTGCGCCTGAAGATGCGCAAATTCTTCGGGAAGATCGTAAGCGTCCATATCACGATAGCAAGGTATAAGCAACTTCTGACGGTCTTTTTTAATGATTTTAAGGTATCTTGACCACTCATTTTTTACCCAAACAGCATTAAAATATTCCGGCTTCGTACCGATAACAAGCATAACCTTTGCGGAGTTAAGTGCCGCAAAAATTATAGGCTCATACGCACTTCCGAGCTTACCCTCAAGTGTAATAGCTGCGTAAAAGACCTTAAACCCTTCTGCCGTAAGCTGGTAGTATATATCGTTAGCTATAACACTGTCATGTGTTCTTTTTCCGTTTTCATCGGTTTCTTTATAACATATAAAGACGTCGTAGGCTTCCTCAGCTTGCGCAAGAGCAAGAATCTCCCTTTGAATTCTGTCAATCTCGCTCACCTGTTCTTCGTATATAACTCTTTGATCCGCATCGGCGTATTCAAGAGCTGTTTTGTAATCACCGTCCGAAATAACGGAATCGTAGGATGCTCTGTGACAGGTTGGAAGCTTTCTGCCCGTCGCGGGATCGTCAACGTATTCAATACCGTATTTACAGAGAACAAGTCCCCAGTATGCCTCGGATTGCGTGTCGTCGTTTTCAATAATCTTTTCGTAAAGCTTTTCTGCCTTGTCAAAATCTCCTCTTATACGCAGTGAATTAGCGCGGTTAAAGAGATTTTGCAAATTTTCGTCAATCGCTTTCGGAACAGTTTGCGTTGTTCGGCAATATTTACACTCCGCAATAGACATTTCGGAACTTATATTAAGCTCTCCGCCACACACCTTACAGTTAAATATCATTTATATTTCTCCGTGTATTTTTAAAATAATTGTCGAAAAAAGTATACCACTTTTTTCCGTATTTGTCAATAGGCGCATAATAAAATGACAGCTTAACCCGATATAACGAAAAAGGACAGAAAATCTGTCCTTTTTTCATTTTGTTCAACCTACAAGCTCTAACATCTTTTCGATGATAATAGGTGCGTAAAATTCGTCGTATCCCGCACCGGTAAGATGGGTTCCGTTACCGTTTCCGTCGCTTTCGTTGTTGTTGTAGCTGTATACAACTCGCTGAGCGTCGTTTGTGGTATCTATTTCGCCGTCATAATATACGTTGGCAACCTCAACATCCCACTTTTCGCATATCGTAAGCGCGGTGTCTACAAGCTGTTTAAAATCTTCAAGGTGTCTTGTCGGCATCTTGTGAGGCGTTACGAAAATAATCTTTGCCGTAGGATATTTTTCCTTCATAAGCTTTAAAATCGCTTCAAAGGAACCGCAGAAGGTGGTTGTATCAAGCTCTCCGTCAACCCCCTCGCTTATCTCACCGAGCGGATATTTAAGCCCGTCTATGCTTACGTCGTTGGTAAGTCCGTTAAAGACTATAAAATCGGGACAAACCGAGCTTGCCGCCTTAACCTGAGCGTAAATACCGCCGTTTGAAACGTTAGCATTTACAGTCGCACCGTTTAACGCGTACTTGGTATAAACCATACCGTGAGCGTTGGTAAGACCGTCAAGCATTCCGTTTCCGCTGTAATGTCCGGCAACAAGTGAGTCTCCGAAGCTATAAACGGTTTTGCCCGAAAGTCCATTGTATTCAGTATACATTTCCGCTGCCTCCCAATACTTAAATATTGCTTTCATTAGGTTCTTTTCGGCTTCTGTTTCCGCCTTTTCGCTCATTACCTTTGCATAATAAAGTGCTGAAAAGTTTAACGTAAGACTGCTGTCACCCGATTCAATGGTAAACGTAAACGTATCGTTCAGCTCGGTAGCCGTTACACTCTCTTCAAGACACCAGATGTACTTATTGGAGGTCGCAGTCACGTTACGCTCTTCTCCGTTCACCTTAAAGGTAAAGTCATTCACGTTTGCTTTACTGCTGGTAAAGCTGAAATATACACGAAGCTTAACGTTTGACTTAAGCTCAAGTGAAAAATGAGTAAGCTGAATAAGCTTATCTTCGCTTCTGCTTCCGGTCGCATCGGTTACTTTACTGAAATCTACTCCGGTTAGCGTTTCACACACCGGCCCGTCCGCAAGCACGGCACACGCGTTCTTTCCGTATACGTCAAGTGCTTTTACAAGATTTTTAAGACTTACCGTGATCTCGCCGCCGACCTGTTTTAACAGAACCTTATCGATATAGTTCTGCGCGGAATATCTGTATTCCGTACTGATTACTTCACCGTCCTTAATAAGTCTCACCATGACCGTAGCCGCCATATCCTTTGCGGGAACTCCGTAGGATACGACATAGTACGTTTTTCCGTCGATCACCCTTGTTTCAAGCTCTGAAAGCGGCTTTTTCACTATCTTTTGCGCATTGGCGGCAAAGTCTCTTTCGAATCCTATTTCTACCGTTGCGCCCGCCGCCTTCGTTGTATCTATATCAAGCACGAACATTACCTTGACGTCACTTTCAAGCGAAAGCGTATTTCCGTAAATCGAGGTAATTCCGTCGCTTGAGGCTTGATATTCGGGAATATCTAACGTAAACTGATTTTCGGGCATATAGTACATTTCACGGATAGTTGAGTAATATTCAACGTCAACGGTTTTTCCGTCTTTGGAAAAGTAGAACATAGCTACCATACCGGTAGGCGTCTGTCCGCCGTCCACACCCTGAGGATTTATCAGCATCTGAGTAACGATATTTCCGTGCTCACCCTCAACCTGACGCGTTACGATAGTAGATGATGAATCGTGTCCGCAAAGTATCATAAAGATATTTTCGTGCTTTTTTCCGAGCTTCTCCCAGATTTCATCACCGTTATTTTTCGTGCCGTCGCCAACCTCGTTTTTATGCGCGGGAGCTGAATCCTTGTAATCAAGAGTCGTTCCGTCATGATATAAAAACATGTGCGTGGTAATAATTACTCTGTGATTTGGGTAGGATTTTATAACGTCGCTCGCCCATTCGAGAACGTCGTCGGACGGGCCAAATTCGAGGGTTACAAAGAGGTAGTTAACGTTTCCGGCACGGAAGGTGCGGTAAGAGTTTTCGATACCGTCTCCGTAGAATCCGTCAAACTGACTCTTATACTGCGAAGTGCCAAGAAGGGCGTTATAGCCTTCTGGGCTGTCGTGATTACCGCTTCCGCGAACAAGTGAATAGGAAATTTTGCCGTCGAGGCGCGAGATCGCGTCCTTCGCTATCTCCCACTCCGCGTCGGTGCCGTACTGAATTATATCACCGAGACCGAAAACGTGCTCTATCTTCTTTTCGTCCTTGTTTTCAAGTATCCAATCGTATATCGTCGGCAACATGTGCGGATAACGTTCGGTAAGGACCTGAGTATCTCCTACGACGCAGAAGGAATAGTCGTAGTCGGTCACAGCCTCCTTCTCGGTAAACCATCTGCCCTCGTGAGACATATAGAACTTGATCGATTCGATATAGTAACCCTGCGCCGTTCTCGTGAAATCGATACGGAACTCTCCGATAGTTCCCGTCCACTCGGCAAGCGTATTGGTATCTATAACTATCTGCTGCCACTCTCCCGGCTTATAATCGGTAATTTTAAAGCATTTCTCGCCC
>JAZRDX010000012.1:0-10545 GCA_045660565.1 Eubacteriales bacterium | reverse complement strand
AATAACCGAGGCTGTTCGATATTTCGGTTATGAGGTCAAGCAGAAGCATTGACTGCATACCGGTATTTCCGTTGCTTCCCGTCTCCTCTTTATCGGCAAGGATACCAAAAACCGTTCTGTCGCTGTCGCATTCGGTTACCGCGCGCAGAAGCGGATATGCGCAGACTCTGTCGTCGTGTCCGTATGCACCGATAAGCGCTCTGTCAAAGCCTATATCTCTTGCGTTGAACGCGGGGACGCAGGAAAGCTCCGCACTTATAAAGTCTTCTTCGGTTATACCGTATTTTTCGTTTAAAATATTAAGAACGTTAAGCTTTACAGAGCCTTTATCGTCTCCGTCCTTAAGCGGTATTCCGCCGACAAGGATATTCAGCGTTTCGCCCGGTATCGCTGTTGCGAGTGTCTTCTGGCTCTGCTCTACCGCAAGGTGCGGAAGAAGGTCGTTAATATAAAATACGGGATCGCTTTCCTCGTCGCCTATTCTTATCTTAAGCTCGCTTCCGTCTTTTTTTATCACTACGCCGTGAAGTGAAAGCGGAATAGCCATCCACTGATATTTTCTTATACCGCCGTAGTAATGTGTTTTAAAGAACGCCATTCCGCTATCCTCGTAAAGCGGAACCTGCTTTAAGTCTATACGCGGAGAGTCAACGTGTGCGGCTAAAATACGGATTCCGTCGGTATCAAGAGGACGGGAACCGATTTTAAATACGAAAAGACTCTTACCTCTGTTATTGTAGTATTTTTTATCGCCTACGTTAAGCACTTCTCCGAGACGGTACTCGGTAAAGCCCTTTGCCTTTGCAAGCTCTACCGCAAAATCGGTCGCTTCTCTCTCGGTTTTCGCCTCGTCAAGAAACGCCATATAATCATCGGAAAAATCAAAAATTTTCTGTAATTTTTCCGCATCGGCATTTTCAAATAAATTTTTCTTTTTCATTTGCAGCTTATCTGCAAGCTTTGTCGTTTCGCTCATAGCTTAGTCCTTTCCTTCGCTTATAAAATAAATATTTACAGAGATTTAGGATTTATACGAATTATATAAACGGACGGCGGTTAAGAACGAGCTTTAACGGTCTGTCCGTTATTACCTCTCCCGGAAGTGCTGCCTGAAGCTCCGCAAGTGCGCAGACAGAACCGAACAGCATATGAAGGTCGTTAAAGCCATCATCGGTCTTATGGTCAATATTGCATATCCAGTCGGTAAAACGCTTACCGAAATCGCGGATAAGCTCTACTGCCTCGTCGTTTCTGTGCGTACTCTGGCGGCGCGCTCTGTTAAGACAGTAAAGCCAGTCGACCTCAATGAAATTACATCTCTTTGCAAAATAGTCGGGAAGCCCGTTTTCGGTATACATTTTAATACAGGAATCAATCATTTTTTCGGGGTAACGTATCGGCTTATGCGCGTGTTCGTGGTTGAACAGATAGTGGAAACCGCCTGCCATAAACGCGAAAAGCGGAAATCCGCCCATATAACAGTTAGCAACGGGGGCTTTATCTACAATTCCCTTTTTCCAAAATCCGGTTTTCTCACAAGCGTTCTCCCAAAACCAATTAAAGTAGTTTTCGGAAAACTCGTACGTCATCTCACCTGCCGTTTCAAGTGCCGCGTAAACACCTGCGCCCTGATGTGAAGCCGGCCAAGGGTTTACGTCAAAAAGTCCGTCAAGCAGATTGTAAAGCTCCTCTTTATCAAAATACTTATGGAGACCGTACAGCGGAACGTCCGGCTTTTCGTCGAAAAGCTCCAGAGCCGAGCAGCAGTGTGCGGTGGTATGTATGGTATGGTGGGTTGCCTCGACAAACATTCCCGTTTCTTTATTCTGAAGCGCCTTAAGCTCTCTTATTCTCGCCTTACGCGTTTCCTCGTCGCAGGCAAATTTTCCTATGGTATAAAGTATGTTTGCAGCATCGGCACAGCCGTATTCGTTTACACCGAGCTGTCTTTCGTTTTTCGCATCCTGCCAGAGCCATCTCGCATACTGACCGGGAGTAGGAAGCTCGTGGCTTTTTACAACGTCTTCGATATGCTTTACAAGTTCTCTTAAATCAAGTTTCATAGCATAAATCTCCTAAAAATTATTATTTTAACTTTATTATACAACACTTTAACATTCGTGTCAATAGATTTCAAGGTAACATTTTCCTTTAAAGCAAAAAATCTTGACAACTTGAAAAAATAATTGTATAATTAAGGAAATACTTATTTTCAGCGTTAAACCGCGGCTCAAAACCGCTTGGCTTTACGTTCTGTCCGAAAGGTCTTTTGATGGAAAAAACTTTTTACACAAAAAACGGTGTTACCGTTTACAGCTACCAAAACACAAAAATCTCGTCCTTTGCCATTTCGTTATTCCTTCGCTGCGGTCCAATGTACGAAAGCGAAACGGAAAGCGGCTTTGCGCACTTTTTCGAGCATATCGTTTTCCGTAATATAAACGCGATAATGAACGGCAGGCTTTACGAAACGCTTGACGAAAACGGGCTTTATTTCAACGCCGCGACCTACGTTAATTATATTGAATTTTCGATAAGCGGCGCAAAGGAGCATTTCGACGACGCTGCGAAAATAATCTCTCTTGTGCTCTCTCCTTTCGTTCTTTCAGCGGGAGAGATCGCTACCGAGAAAAAGCGTATAAAAGCGGAAATACTCGAGGACAGCGAAAGCTCACTTGACCGTTTTTCCGACAAGGAGGTGTTTATCGACACTCCGCTTGCAAGACCGATAACGGGAAAATGCTCCGACGTTCAGCGTTTCGGACTTAATCTGCTACGCAAGGAGAGAAAGCGTTTTCTTACAAGGGAAAACTCTTTCTTCTACGTCGGCGGAAGCTTTACGGAAAAGAACCTTTGCTTCCTTTCTTCTCTTATCGAAAAGCAGGAGATTTATTCCGCCCCGACATTTACAAATATCGCACCCGTACCTGCCCGTTTCGGCAAAAGAGACTGCACCGTGGCAGTTAAAAACTCCGCGTCCTGCTCGGTCAAGCTATCGTTTGATATTAAGAACGGAGATTACTCTCTGCCCGAGCTATTCTGTCTTTCCGACTGTCTTTTCGCGGGGGAGAGCTGTCCTATGTACCGTGAGCTTTCCGAGAACACGGGGCTTATATACAGCTATGACGAAGCGCTTCTCTGCTTTGAAAACGTTTCTTTTTTAAGCGTTTCCTACGAGGTGCGCGCGGATAAGCTTATGCGAAGCATTGAAACTGTAATTAAAATGCTTAAAGACGCAAAATCATGCGCCGGGGAGCGGCTTAGGCTTGTAACTCCCGCCTACACCGACAACGCATATCTTTCCCTTGACAGTGCCGAGACTATCGTTTCCGACTTCGGTTATTATAATCACATTTTAGGTTGCCAATACTACTCTGCACGCGACCGAATCAACGCTTTTTCCTCTCTTTCAGGTAAGCGCATCACCGCCCTTGCGGGCGAGGTCTTTACACCTGATAACCTTGTAATTTCAATCAAAGGAAACAAAAAGAAGATAGACGTTTCGGAGATAAGAAGGATTGTAAAGGAAAATTTATAAAAGAAATCGGAGCCCGTTTTAAGCTCCGATTTCTTTTATTTTACTTTTTAAACCAATAATAAAGCTGGTACCTTGACAAAAAGTTTTGTGAGGTCGTATACGCATTAGAAACGCTTACGTCTATTCCCTTGGTCGCCGTGGGATCGGTGGAACAGTACCACGAGCCGCCCGCCGCAATATAGAGATACGTAACTTTAAAGGCATTGTGTAAAATATCGCATCCTATTTTTTTAACTCCTGTACCGAGCGTTACCGAGGTAAGACTTGCGCATTCCGAAAACATATACGAGAGAATCTCGGTTACTCCGTCTCCGATAGTAACGGTTTTGAGATTATCGCAGTTTAAAAACACCTGTTCTCCCATTCTTATAACGCTGTTCGGTACCGTAATCTCGGTTACCGTATCACAGTTCTTGAACGCGCAGGTTCCTATATACTTTACTCCTTCCGGTATAGTTATACCCGAAAGAGCGGTACAGCCTGAAAAGGCGAAATCACCTATCGAAACGATACTGCTCGGAAGCGTAACGGACGTAAGTCCGGAAAAATCCTTGAAAACGTTGCCCGCGATACAAAGCGTTCCCTCCTTTACGGTATAAGCGCCCGAAACGGTATTTAACGCTATTAAATGCTTGCCGACGTACAGCGCGCCGTCCTTCCAATTTACGGTATTACTGTAAACTCCGGTATTCTTAAAGGCTTCTCTGCCGATAGCGATTATGCTGTCGGGTATAGTTACCCCGGTAAGCGTATTACAGTCAAGAAAGGCGGATTCCGCTATTTCGGTAACGGGTAAGTCCATATATTTATCCGCAATAGTAACGTCCCCCGTGGCGCCCTTTCCCGATTTAAGTATATAATAATCACCGCTATCGCTTAACTGAAAGACAAACGACTTACTGTATTTCCAGGAAATGTACGCGCCGTCCCTTATGCAGTCATTACTCCAGCCGCTCGGTTTTTGTTCCGCCTCGCAGTAATAATCAACCTTTGGACAGCCGTCAAACGCCTCTTTGCCTATCACGGTAACACTCTTTGGAATAATTATCTTTTTCAGTTCGGTGCAGTTTTTAAACGCACTGTCTCCTATTTTTTCAACCTCCGAGGAAACGGTTACTTTTTTTAAGTACGAGATACCGTTAAATGCATGAGGCGCTATTTCTTTTACAGAAAGTCCGTTATGCTTATTCGGGATTATAACGGTATCACTCGTTTCCGAACCTATACCGACAACTGTGTAATAGCTTCCGTCGGAGGAAAGCCCGTATTCAAGGTTACTGACCGCTGACGTGCCGTCGCTTACCGTTATAAGTCCGCTTTGATTCTTCGTTCCTTTTATATGTGAATTGGTAATGGTCGTAGTTTTACTGTTCAGAGTAAAGGTGAAGAACATATCAACCTTTCCGAAGGTGTCCTTGGTTACCGAAACGATAAATCTGTACTTTATTTCCTTTTCGTTTCCGTCATTGAATTTAAATTCTGCACTTACCGAACCGTTATTCTCGGTATATTCACCTATTGGAAACTCCTCAATCTTATAACTGAAGTCATTTCCGCCGTCCGGGGTAAATTTAATCGTAACGGTAGCACCCGCTCTTTCCGCAATATTTTTCATTTTGGAAAGCGTAAGATCAAAAACCGCGTACCCTTTCTGACCGGGATAAATTTCCAGGCTTTCCCTTAATTTTCCGTCAATATCCCCGCTGAAATATTCCGACTCGGTAAGATACGATACCTTTACATCGGCAGTAAGCGTTTTGCTTTTATCGCAGGAGGAAAAAACAAAAAGTAGCGAAAAAGCGAGCATCACAAACGTAAACAAAAATAGGGTTTTCTTAATATTTTTCATAACATCCCCTTATATATAACAGATTTTTACTTTTTAAACCAATGCTTATCGTGATACGTGTCTCTGAGCGCAAGCGCATTTGCCACGTCATTAAGAACGTTCATTTGCAGACCGAGACTCGAATCGGAGTCCGACGTATTTTGCGTTACATACCACGTGTTTAAGCTGACAAACCTTACGCTTTCAAGTGCTGTACAGCCCGCGAATGCGTAGTTACCGATGCTGGTTACACCTTTACCGATAATTATACTCCTAAGAGCGGTACAGCTACGGAACGCCGTGTTACTGATCTTGGTTACGTCCTCTCCGATAGTTACGTCGGTAAGCGAGGTACAGTCCTTAAACACTCCGTTCCCTATCACTCCGCCGGCAACGGATGCAGTAGTCAGAGAGGTACAGCCCTCAAACGCAGAGTCGCCTACTTTTTCGACGGAATTACCGATAGCGACCGATTTAATATTCGGTGCGGTAAATCCATCCTCTTGCACGTATGAACGAACGCTAAAAAGGTTAATGGGAACGTTTTTTACCGTATCGCCAAAAATCACCGTTATTCCGTCTGTATTTTTTCCCGCGCCGGAAAAAGAAGGCTTTTCTGAATTAAGACTACCGCATTCCGCCGCGTTAAACTTAATTTCAGTCAGCTCTGCGCAGTTATGGAACGCATATTCTTCGATACTAACGACGGTTTTCGGTATTTTCAAGTACTTAAGCGCGCTTGCCGCGTCATGCACGCCGTTTCCGTTAATAGCGGTAACAAAGCCGCCGAGGTAGTTTTCGGGAATATTAAGTGTGTCATAGGTGAATTTATCGTCAAGGAAGGTAAAGGTATACGTCGTTTTACCGCTGTCCTTAGTGAAAAAATCACCGCTTTTCCAGATAATCGGAGTATTTTCGTCCTTAAAGCTTTCGCTCCACCCTTCGGGCTTTTCGTCCGTAACGCACCATATCATAGCATTCGGACATTCCGAGAACGCGTTATTTCCTATCTCGGTAACGCTTGACGGAATAACAAAGTTTTCAACTCCCGTACAGCCCTTAAATGCCGATGCTCCTATTTTTTCAATTCCCTCGGGCAGGATTATCTCCTTGACTGAGTTAACGTTAATAAACGCGTTGTCAGCTATTGCTTTTACGGGAATATCATTATGTCTTTCGGGAACCTTAATGCTATCCTCAAGCTCGCCCCCGACACCCGTTACGGTGTAATAGCTTCCGTCGGAGGAAAGGGTAAAGTCAAGCTTACTTTCGGCAGCGATACCACCGTCTATAATTAACTTTCCCGTTGCACGCGCACTGCATTCACTGCCGACACCCTCGCTAAATTCGTCGGAGTTGTACCAGAACGATACTCCCGCCGACACGTTGATTTCAGCCGCTATCGGCTTTGCAACGGACACGATAAATCTGTAATCCAGCTCGTTTTCTACGCCCTCATGCATTTCAATATTTGCCCTATACGTTTTATATTCTTTTTCTTGCGAAAAGGTATATTTATTCGTTGGAAAATCCTCTATTTTTAAATCAAACTGCTCTTTATCCGAGGCAGAGCAGGTTACGTAAAATTCCGCAGTTAAAATTTTACCGCCCTTCTTAGTCTTTTTGACCTTTTTCAGGTTTGAAAGCCGAAAATCCATAACGACGTAGCCTTTTTCGTTTATCCCTACCGTTAAGCTATCCTGCATTTTTTCTTCGGAACTTCCGCTGAAATAATCCGTCTCCGTAAGATATTTCATCGAAAGCGTCGAGGAGGGCTTTGCACTGCCACAAGATGATAACGGAAAAACGGCGGAAAAAATCATTATGAACAATAGAAAATACGCTATCTTGTTTTTAAATTTAGTCATACGTTCTCTCTCTAAAAATTTATTTTTTGTACCAATACCAGCTCATATACGTGCTTCTCAGGAGCTCGGCGTTTTTCGTTGAGTTATAAGAGGCTGTTACTTCGTATCCGCCGGTATACTTTGAGCTTTCCGTACGGTACCACGTTTTTCCCATAAGATTTACGTATGTCAACACGGGACAGCCGCTGAAGGCTCTTGCCGCTATTCTGGTTACCCCGGTTCCGAGTGATACGGTATTAAGTTTTTCGCAGCTTTGGAAAGCGGAGGTAATAATCGTAACACCGTTACCTACAACTGCCTTTTCAAGCCACTCACACCCCGAAAATACAGCAGCTTCGAGGGAAGTAACGCTATCGGGAATATTGATCTCGGTAATATGTGTGCATTTTGAAAACGCTTTTTCACCTATTGTTTTAACACCGTTTTCTATCGTAATGCTTGTGGCTCCGGAACAAGAAGCGAACGCGTTTTTCTCAATCGTGGAAACGTTTCCGGGAACGGTAATGCCTGTCAGCCCGGAGCAACCTTCAAACGCGGACTCCCCTATGGTTTTCACGCTGCTCGGTATCTCCACCGCGGAAAGGCTCTTGCACTCATAGAACGCGGCTTTTTTTATCTCTGTTATGCCTTCAGGTATCAAGACCTCCGCAAGTCCGGTACATGCAAAGAAGGTATAGTCTCCAAAGGCCTTTACCGTACTCGGTATTTCTATCTCGGTAAGGCTTTCGCATCTGTAAAATGCGCCCTCTCCGATTTCAGTAACACCGTCGGGGAGTATAATTTCGGTAAGCTTCGTACAGTTTTCAAAGGTGTACCGTTCGATAACTTTTATTCCGTTCGGTAGCACGATGCCAGTAAGAGCTGTACAGCCTGAAAAGGCTTTTTCTTCTATATTCAATATACTGTCGGGTACCGTTATCCCCGTAACCTTTGTACAACCGCCAAATGCGCTATATCCGATTTTTGTAACGGGCAAACCTCTGTATAACTCCGGTATTTCAACATTTCCCGAAGCCGCCGATGCTGATTTAAAGTAATAAGTCTCTCCGTCATCGTTTAAAGCAAATACAAAATTTTTATTGCAGTTCCAAGTAACAAGCGTAATGCCCGAAATACTGCTTTCGCTCCAGCCGCCCGGCTTTTCCTTTGCCTCACAGCAAAGGTGGATTTCAGGTGAGCATTCTGCAAACGCGCTGTCCCCTATTACCGTAACACTTAAAGGAAGCTTTATTTCCGCAATAGACGAACAGCCTTTAAACGCCCTGCTTCCGATTTCCGTAACGCTTGACGGAATATCTATGCTACTGATCAAGGTGCAGTTTTCGAATGCTCCTAAACCGATTTTAGTAAGTCCCGACGGCAGTATAACCTCTTTCAAATAGCCTACGTTAGAAAAAACGTGTTCGGCTATCTCCTTTACGGGAATACCGTCATGCGCATCAGGAACCGTGATTTTTTCACCGTGCTCCTCGCCAAGTCCGATTACAGTATAATACGTTCCGTCTGCGGAAAGCATAAACTCAAGCTTGCTTTTGACTGCTGCTTCTCCGCTTGCAGTAAAAGTGCTGGTGCGTACGCTGTAATTTCCACGCATACCTAAATTGCCGCTGTTTGTTACTCTTGCGTAGATTTCCCCTGCGCCTTCCCTATCTTTTACGACCGAAAAAATAAATCTTAAGCTGTTTTCGTTTTTCTTTCCGTCGTGGAGCTTAAACGTCGCCTTTATATCGCCGTTCCCCAATATCAAATAATCCGTCGTTGGTATTTCCTCGACGTTAAAGTCAAGGCCGGAAAAATCCACATACAGCTCACCGTTGACACTTTCGTCGGCGTTTTTTAAATCGGAAAGCTTTACGTCAATTACCGCGTATGCCTTTTGTCCGATAGCTACCTCAAGGCTTTCCTTTAATTTTCCGTCAACGTCTCCGCTTAAATAGTCCTCTTCGGTAAGATAACTTACCGTTACCTCTGCGGTAAGAAATTCTTTACTGCAAGCGGAAAAGGTAAGCAGAGAGACGGAAATCAAAATAAAAATTACCGCCGCCCAGAGCTTCTTTTTTAACATGTCAGCATCTCCGTTTCAACATAGCATTAATCGGGTTTACTCCCCTGTATAATTGTAGATTACTGTATAATTAGCGCCTCCGTCCCAGCCGTCGTTCTTTACGACCGCTTTCCACTGCGCCTCCGTACCTCTGAATTTAATTCTCGCAAGAGCATCGCAGTCGTTAAATACGTCGTACCAAATTGTGATAATACCGCTCGGTATAACGACGTCCGTAAGACTTGTGCAGCCTTCAAAGGTACAGTTTAAAAGCTCCTTTATACCGCTTCCGAGGGTTACTTTAATAAGGCTGTCGCAGTTTTCAAAGGCGTTATTTCCGATATAGGTTACGCTATCGGGTATTTTTATCTCCGTAAGTCCTCCGCAGCCTGAAAAAGCGCGGGCGCCTATTTGAGTTACGCTATCGGGTATCGTTATGCCGGTAAGCTCGGTATTATCCTTGAACGCTTCGCTGCCAACCGCGGTAACCGGTAATCCCTTGTACGTGTTCGGAATAACTGTGTCGCCCTTTACTCCGTTTGCCGACTTTAAGATATATGACGTTCCCTCCGCACCTAAAACGAACTCAAAATATCTGCTGCAATTCCACGTAATGCTTTTTACACCCGAAATACCGCTTTCGCTCCACGCGCTCGGCTTCTCCCCTATCTCACAGCAGAGGTGTATATCGGGGCAACCCTCAAACGCACCGTCTCCTATATCGGTAACGCTTAACGGTATAAGCACGCTTTCAAGAGACACGCAGTTTTTGAAGGCATAAGAACCGATTTTTGTAAGCTCGGCTGGAAGCGTGATCTCCTTTAAGTAGGTAACGTCGCTAAATACCCTTTCGGCTATCTCCTTTACGGGAAGATCATTATATTTATCCGGAATTACGATTTTATCGCCGGTTTCCTCGCCGAGTCCGGTTACAACGTAATAAGTTCCGTCGGACGAAAGCTGATACTTAAGCTTACTTTCCTCGGTGGCTTCGTCCTTTACGGTTACATTGCCCCACCATGCCGTTTCTCCGCTGACTTTGATGCTTTCATCGGGAACCGAGAGGACAGCCTGCACTGAAATCTCTGCCGGGGTATCTCTTAAAACGGAAATTATTAATCTGAAGCTTTTTTCGTTCTTTTCGCTGTCGTAAATCTTAAAGCTTGTTTTAACGGTACCTGCTTCCACCGAATAATCCGAGGTCGGAATCTCCTCAACACCTAAATCAGTTCTGCCGAGCGAATTGGTGTAAAAGCGAATTTCGACG
>JAZRDX010000011.1:0-1680 GCA_045660565.1 Eubacteriales bacterium | reverse complement strand
TATACCCCGAGGTCTATCTCGGAAAAACGGACGCAAAGGAAACCGTTGAGAAAATAAACGCCGAAATGGTAAAGTATATTGAAAGCGGAGTTTTTGAGGAATATAAGGACGCGTTTATCTACGTTGAACGCGTGCAGAGCGACGGAAGGCTCCGCGCGGGAATAGTAGGCGCGGTCGACCTTGAAAAATACGACTATAACGAAGGCTCAACCTCCGAAATACGCGCGACGGAGAAAACCGTTCTCGAAAGAATTCCTCCTCGCGTTCAGATAAGAAAGGATGCCTCTCTTGAGCTACCTCATATTCTTATGCTTATCGATGACGCGGAAAAAACCGTTATAGAGCCACTTGCAGCTCTTGCGGAGAGCGGAAAAATGCAAAAGCTTTACGATTTTACGCTTATGCTCGGTGGCGGAAGTATAAAGGGATACCTTGTACCGAAGGAATATCACGAAAAGATCATGTCGGGCATTAATGCGCTTGCAAACAAAAACGGCGGTATAACTCTTGCCGTAGGAGACGGAAACCATTCCCTCGCAACCGCAAAGGCTTGCTATGCTCTTAACCCGAACGAAACGACGAGATATGCTATTACCGAGCTTGTAAACCTCCACTCACCCGCGCTTGAATTTGAGCCTATTTACAGAACGGTAGAAAAGGCAGACGCGGGAAACGTTTACGCTGAGTTTATTAAGTTCCTTGACAGAAACGGAGCGACGCTCACCGAAAACGGAACGCAGAAGATAACCTTTGTAGCGGGAAAAACGGAGAAAACGGTAAAAATCGAAAACCCGCCGCACGTCTTAGCCGTCGGAACGGTTCAGCTCTTCCTTGACGAATATATCAAGACTCATACAGAAGCGGAGATCGACTACATTCACGGCGAGGACGAGGTTATAAGCATAGCCGAAAAGCCGAATGCCTGCGGATTCCTTTACGACTGTCTTACCAAGGCGGAGCTTTTCCCCGCGGTTGCAAAGGAGGGGGTTCTTCCGAGAAAGACCTTCTCAATGGGACACGCAAGAGACAAGCGCTACTATACCGAGGCAAGAAAGATAAAGTAATTCATTTCCCAAAGCGCGTTGTAATCAAAAAGCTTCACCGATAAATATTTCCGGTAAGATAAAAATGAAAGTGAGAAACGGTAATGAAATGGTACACAAGTAATTTCCGCAGACACCTCTGCGATATGCATATCGCAGACTGGGACGAAAAATTTCTCTCCGAGTTTTCCGCCGAGGACTATTTTCAAAATCTGAAAACCGCAAAGGTTACCGCGGCTATGATTTATTTTCAGTCGCACGCGGGACTTTGCAACTACCCTACCGAAAGCGGTAAGATGCATAAAGCGTTCAAGGGACGCGAGGACGAGGTAAAGAAGCTTGTCGAGCTTTGCCGTGAAAACGGTATCGCGGTGGTAGGCTATTACAGCCTTGTTTACAATACCTGGGCGGCTGATACCCACCCCGAGTGGCGTCTTATCCACGAGGACGGCGGCAGTAACAGAACAAAAGGTTCGCGCTACGCTCTTTGCTGTCGGAATAATCCCGAGTACAGGGAGTTCACTTATAAGCAGATCAAGGAGATGTCGGAGATATACAAGGTTGACGGTATGTTCTACGATATGCCGTTCTGGCCGGTAAGATGCTACTGCGAGCACTGCAAAAAGCGCTATGCCGA
>JAZRDX010000010.1:0-18842 GCA_045660565.1 Eubacteriales bacterium | reverse complement strand
GGTTTTGCAAAGCATACGGAGAGATAACCAACCCGCGATTTGACCGGGTAGCACCCGGAGGCGAATAGCCGTGATGTAAGATGCAGCGGAATATCGCGCAAATACGATTTCACAAAGCTACCGCGGTTCTAAACCAACCTTTGGGTTGTTTAGAAAACTCGACCGTGATGTTTGGTCGGGTTAGCGGACAGAAAAAGCTGAAAATTTCCACATTTTTAGCATCAAAATAAAGCCTACGTTTTACAAATTTCGCCGAGACGAAATTTGTAAAAAGGTTGCCGTAGTTTTTGGCAACCTTAGTACGGTATAAGGCAGAAAATTTACACCAAGGGTTCTTTTTTCTTTTGGTTCCTTTTCTTTTTTCTCACGGAGAAACCAAGAAAAGTAATGAAGAAAAGAAAGGTTTAAATCAGAACAAATAAAAAAGGGAGGAGCAGCAGCCTTTGAAAAAGGCTTACTTTCACCCCTACGGAGACAGGTGCTGAAGAACCCAAGAAAAGTAATGAAGCGGAATAACAAAGCCGCTGTAACAGATATAGCGTTTATCCGTAATATCATCGTTTTGCGAAAACTGAAAGGATTAATTTATGATATTAAATTCAAAAGAAACAACAATGGCGTACCGCTGTCCGAAATGCGGAAAAATGGTCAGAGGAATGGTTGGCATTTTCTCGCTTTCGGGAGACCTCATAAAGCTTAAATGCGAATGTGGCGGAAGCGAGCTGTGCGTTACCAAGACAAACGATAAAAAGATAAGAGTAACCACCCCCTGTCTCGTTTGTGCCGAACCCCATAGCTTCGTTTTAAGCTCGCAGACCTTTTTCGATTCCGAGATTTTCAGCTACGCCTGCCCCTATTCGGGTATTGACCTCTGTATTATCGGAAACGAGGACGCGGTTACCTCCGCGATAGAGGAGGCGGACGAAACGCTTATCAGGATATTAAAGGAAGCGGGGGTAGAGGACGTAGAAAGCTTTATTACCGCCAAGGAAGCCGATGATGAAGCGGAAAGCGATAAGATACCCGATCCGGAAATGCAGTCGATAGTTCATTTCCTGCTTTGCGAGCTTGAGGACGAGGGAAACATTTCCTGTAAATGCGGAAAGTGCGGAAAATACGAGTTTAAATTCGTTGGTACAAACCTCGACACCGTCCTTATCTATTGCACCGAGTGCTCGGCGTCCGTAAGCGTACCCCTGCCCGACGCAGTAGCTGCAAACGCGTTTTTGCATACCGAAAAGCTGACGCTGCAGTGAAAATAACCCGGGCTGTAAATTTTATAAATGTTTTTGGAAAACAAATACTAAGAGGCTAATCGTTTATATCCATTGTTAAAATACTCATTTCAAAGGAGAAATGACTTATGGACGATAAAAAGATAATGTTAAAAACCGTCAGCAGTATGGAGAAAATATTGCCTTGCAAGGAGCCGACGGAGCTTGAAAACGGAAACGTTATGCTCTCAAACGAGCGGTTTCATTTTCAAATTGCGCTAAAAAACAATACGCCGGGTATGCTTAAAATGCTTAAGGCACGAATTACAGGACTTGACGGAGAGTATATAACCGTTCGTACCGCAGAGCTTGTTCCCGGCGGATATTTCTTTCCAAATAAGGACGATTATTACATCAGTAAAGAGCCGGGGCTTTTCCCCGACCTTCTGCGCCCGATCTCAAAAAAAGGCGTTGTTATTCCGAGAGCGCAGTGGTGCTCGCTTTTTGTTACCGTACATAGCGAAACGGGAATACCGGCGGGAAAATATAGTCTTAATATTGAAATTCTTGACGGTGAAACGCTTATAGACGGGTGCGAGTATTCGCTTGAGGTCAGACCGGAGCGTTTGCCCGAAACCGATTTGCTTCTTACCAACTGGATGCATTATGACTGTATCGCGCATCAGCATAACGTAAGTCCCTTCAGCGACGGATTCTACACTGTTTTTGAAAAATATCTGCGTGAGTACACCTTGTGCGGAAACAATATGCTTCTTACGCCGCTTTTCACCCCTCCGCTTGATACGGTTGTCGGCGGCGAGAGGGAGACTGCGCAGCTTGTTGACGTCGAAAAGACGGGTACGGGGTACGTTTTCTCCTTCGAAAAGCTGAAATATTTTATTCGTTTCGTAATGGAAAGAGGAATAAAATACATTGAGTTTAACCACCTCTTTACGCAGTGGGGCGGTGAGTGCTGTCCTAAAATAATGGCTCATACCGAAAACGGCTATGAAAAGATCTTCGGTTGGGAAACGAAATCCTCTTCCGATGAATACAGAGCGTTTCTTGATGCCTTTTTGCCTGAGCTTATGAAGGTTACAGAAGAGCTTGGTGTTACCGATAAATGTTATTTCCATTTAACCGACGAACCCCATATCGATCATTTGGAGACGTACAAAATGTGCCACGGTATGGTTAAAAAGCATATAGGTAGCCGCCCGATCATGGACGCGATAAGCAACTACGATTTTTATGAAAAGGGACTTATTGACCTCCCCGTGCCGGAAACGTCAAGCTTCCCGTCTTTTAAAGAGCATAACGTATCCGATTTAATGGTTTATTATTGCTGCAATCCGTGTGATAACTACTATTCCAACCGAGCGCTTTCGATGCCGCTTCAGCGCACGAGAATACTCGGCTGGCAGTTATACGAAAGTGGCGTTCGGGGCTTTTTGCACTGGGGCTTTAACTTCTATAACACCGCCTATTCCTACGAGCCGGTTGATCCGTATGCCGACACCTCGGCGGGTGGAATGTTCCCGAGCGGAGACAGCTTTATCGTGTATCCGGCAGCGGATGACGTTTGGTCGACACTGCGCGCGGAAAGCATCGGTGAGGCGATGCAGGATTACAGGCTTTGCAGGCTCCTTGAAGCTAAGATAGGAAAAGCGGGGGTACAGGAAATTCTGCGGTCGTTTGGTATAGAGGGGTATAACAAATATCCGCGCAGTGTAAGCGCACATAAGGACGTCCGTAAAAAGCTTATCGAGGGGTTAAACGGATAAGGCGGCGATAAGCGGACAATTTAAAAAAAGTGAAAAAGAGCAGGATAAAAAATCCTGCTCTTTTGTGTTGTGTAAAGCCCTCTCTGACATAGCAAAGGGGATGAAAAAGAGGCTGCGAGGGAAAACAGAAAGAAATAGGTAAAATATTTTGGTTTTAGGTGAATATACTTGTAACAAACCGAAAACGCAGGCGGAAAACAATGTGAATAAAATGATTATAAATTCAGCTGAAATTTACATTAAAAATCGGTATTGATGTTGTTGCGTAGCAAAAAGCTATGTTTGTTTCTAAAAAATAAAAAATATTTTGAGAAAATGAAAAAATATTCATAATTATATATTGACAAATGTCGGAAATGGTGGTATAGTGTAAAATAGTGTATTATATTACAAATAAATATTATAAAATGGAGAGACCAAAATGCTACTTACCTGTAAATTTTGCGGCGGCGAGCTTGACGTAACGGAAGGCGTTACAATTGCCGAGTGTAAATACTGCCGCACAAAGCAGACGCTTCCTAAGGAAGAGGATGACAGCATTCGAAATCTTTTCAACAGAGCGAACGCGCTCCGTCGCAGATGCGAGTTTGATAAGGCGGAAGCGATTTATGAAAAGATAGTTGAATCTGTTCCAAACGAATCGGAGGCTTACTACGGACTTGTGCTGTGTAAATACGGTATAGAGTACGTTGACGATAAGGCAAGCGGAAAAATGCTTCCCACCTGCCACAGAGCATCCTTCGATTCAATAATTGCAGACGGAGATTTCAAGTCTGCGCTTGAATACGCAGACGGTGCCCGTAGAGTCATTTACGAGGAGCAGGCAAGGGAAATTGACAGAATACAGAGAGATATTCTGGCTTTATCTCAAAACGAAGAAAGCTACGACGTGTTCATCTGCTACAAGGAAACGGATGAAAACGGACAGAAAACCCGCGACAGCGTTATAGCAAACGATATTTATTACGAGCTGTCGGACGCCGGATTTAAGGTCTTCTACGCTGCTATTACCCTCGAAGGTAAGCTTGGTAGCGAATACGAGCCGATAATCTTTGCCGCGCTTAACTCCGCAAAGGTTATGCTTGTTCTGGGAACAAAGCAGGAGTATTTCAATGCGGTTTGGGTTAAAAACGAGTGGTCAAGATACCTGAAAATCATTAAAGCGGACAGAAAAAAGCTTCTTATTCCCTGTTACCGTGATATGGACGCTTATGACCTGCCGGACGAATTTGCGCACCTTCAGGCGCAGGATATGTCTAAGATAGGCTTTATAAATGACCTTACCCGCGGAATTAAAAAGGTTATGGAAGCCTTTAAGCCGAAGCAGGATACGGTGGTAAGAGAAATAAAGGAAACCACCATTATCAAGGAGCCGGTTATAAGAGAAACCGCGGTAATAAGAGATATTCACCTCGACAAGGTTCAGATAGACGGACTTGCGGGTATAAACGACCTTGTACGCTCCACCCTTTCAAAGCTTATCGCGCTTGATTTTAACGGAGCGGAAAAGGAGCTTATGGAATGCGAAAGGATCAACCACGCAAGCGTTGGAACGCTTATCGCAAAGGTTTCCATTCCGCTGTTTAAGTCCTTCTACTCTAAGGAAAGACAGGAGGAGCTGGCAAAAGCGAATAATTTCCTCCAGAAGCTCTCCCGTGATTTCCCCGAAATCGACGAACGCGAGCAGATACTGTATAACTTCATAGACTCGGCTGATATCTACGCGCTTCTTTACGTTGTCTACGGTATGACCGGACAGGCAAAGAGAAAGGAAATGATTTTCGGTATGCTGAGGTGCAAGGAGGTTTATAACCCGAACGTTATAAAATACCTCTTAAGCACACTTCTTAAGGATAAGCGCACCGAGGCGGCAGATGCTCTTATCGGCAAATTCAGAGCCGATAACTCCCGTATCGGTGTTTCCACCGTGCTTACGGCTTATCCGAGTAACGAAAAGAAAGCCGCTCACGTTGAAACGTTGCTTTCGAAGATAAACCCGGAGACCGATCTTTCGAAAATTTTTGATACCTACTTCTCGACAACGAAGGACGGAAGTAACGTCGTTGTAGGTGTATTCCTGAGCGCAGTTTCGCATAAGGTAAACTTCAACACGGGAGCCGTAATCGGCTCGGTCCTTAAAAGCTGTAACAGCTCAGAATCGGCTACCGCGGTATTCAAAGCACTGGGAGCCAAGCGTCTTGAGGAAAAGACGGCAAAGGCGGCGCTGGAATGGTGTATCAGGGAGTGTGAAAACTGTACCGTTTCCGGAATCGGATTTAAGGCGCTGTTTGACAGTAATTCCGTTTTTGAGATAACCGATGAAGATGTGATCAAGGTGTGCGCTACAAAGCAACCCGAGAGCGTAAAAGAACAAAAGGTTATCCAGATGTTAAACACGTTCAAAATGACAAACAAGAGCATGGATAGACTTGTCGCGTTCCACCTGCTTGAAAACGCGGGAACCTACGGATACAGAAAAAATCTTTTCGACTGTCTTGCGTCCCACATTGTAAGTATTCCGTTCAACGTGCTTGAAACCTATGCGCTGAGAGAAAGCTTCGAAGGCGAACAAAAGCACGTTATTCTGAAAGATGCGTTATTAAAGTCAAAAACTCTTACCCTCGGTTCGTCGGTCGTTTCAAAATACCTTAATAAAAAGATTGATAAGCCGGAAATAAGAGAAGAGGTAATATGCACGTTTTTGTCCATGAACCTGCTCCCCGACGCAGACGCAGTAAGCACGTATCTTACCAGTCAGAGCGAAAACCGTTCGGATAAGGTTCTGGATTTGATGATAAGCAAATCGTGCAAGGCGAAAACCGATACCTTTGACCGTTACATACGCAGTCTCAGCGATTACAGACAGTATAACAGAAAAATCGCGAAGATAGCTACCCAGGCCTCGTTTAACCTCTCCGCGCAGGGATTTTGGAAGTATTTAATAAATATTGAAGAGAGTGCGGGCGGTAAAGCAGCGCTTGTAAGCAAGTATTATCAGACGTGCTCCGAAAGCGTAAAGACAATGGAGCTTACCGCAAAGGTAGGCGGCACCGAGGTAAGCGGAAACATCGCGCAGATATACCTGCTTGCGGGAAAAGATGACCAGGGCGTAATGCGTGAAATAATCAGCATGTTCCAGAGAGATAAGATAAAGCTTGACGCACCTATCGTTACCCTTTCAAACGGAAAGAAGGTAAAGCTTCATAAATTTGTTAAGACGAGCGGAGATCAGATGAGCGAAAAGGCGCTTGCGCTCGCAAAAGAATTACTGTAAAAAATAAAAAATTATAATTATAAAAGGAGGTAAATGAAATGACGGAAGAAGAATACGCTCGACAACAGGAAGAGCTTGAACGGTTGGTCAATGAGTATAACCGTTTGGTAAACCGAAGAAATCACTTGGCCGAAGAATACAATCGGCTTATAGCAGAGCTTCAGTATTCACTGAACGCAACCATTAACGCAATCAACAATGCTATTTCTGTCCAAAAGTACGTTATTCCCAAGCTCGGTTACTCGGTTGACCACGTAACGGAGGTCGCAGAGCTCGTAAATGCGGTAAAGACGGAGATCGAGCAGCTATCAGCCAAGTATTTCATTATCAAAAACATCAGTACGGCGTCTAAGAAGCTTACTCAGCTGAACGATGAATACCAGCGGAACTTCGGTCTGTACGAAACGCTGCGCAGAGTAGCCCTCGGCTACGTTGTCGGCGTTGACAAGCACATCATCAGCAACGAAAAGCTCAGAGAGACGGTTGAAAAGAATTATCTGCAAAACGCGGATTATTGGATTTCACACTGTCTTATGGCAACCATGCTCTGGGTGAACGACGAAAGGGAGGCTGCCGAAAGAGCGGTCGCCAAGGCGATGAGCATAGATCAGCACAAAAGCTCGCTGTTCTTCCTGCTTATCAACCTGCATTTCGGACGCAGTGAGGCTGCAGCAAAGTGGTTTGAGTACTACATACAGGATATTGACGTAAACAATATCGGAGACGAGATCAGAATACTGCTTCAGGCGTATCTGTATAATATTTGCGGAGACGACGCAACGTTTAAAGCGAAGATGCGCGATGCGTTTAACTCGCTTTTGTCAAGCATAAGAAATAATACGGCTAACTACGATGCAACGATAAGAGACCGTGTTTTAGAGTTCATTTCGGCACACGTACATAAGACCTCTGAGGAGTTTGCTATACTCCAAAGCACGTGCTCGGATTACTCAAAAATGATCGATTCTTTGGAGGATGCGGAGAAAAACGCGGAGTTTGCCAAATATTTCGAGGCTCTTTACGACGAGGACAGCGATGCTCCGAAAAACATGCTGGAGCGAATTCAGAACGTACTTTATGACTTAATCAATACCTATGATGAAGCAGAGATGCAGATTCTTCGCAGTATGGATTACAACGAAATGGTTCTGAAGGCGCGCGGAGACGTTGCGGCGGCACAGAAGATGTACAACGTCAAGTATCAGGCGAAAAAGGCGCAGACGCTCGGCGACCTTATGGTTAAGCTTGCGCTTCCTGCCGGAGGAGACGATGTTGACATCAGAGTCCGTAAGTTTGCGGTAACGTTCCTTTGCGAGAGCATAATTTCAGCCTTTGAGCTGTTTAAAAAGCAGTATAATTCGTCTACAAAGGATAAGCATGAGGTAATGATAGATACCTGTAAGCTTACCGTTTCCGAGGCAGCGCCGCAGGATGCAGAAAACGAGCTGAAAAACTATTACAAGAAGAACCGCAGAAAGCTTATAAGCAGTGATAAGAAGGTAAAGATCCTTACGGTATTCACATACATATTCTGGGTGGCGTTCTTAGGCTGCACCGGTTACTTTGCGTACGGAGCATCTCAGGAGGCTGTGCCACCGTTGGCTATCGTCCTTCTTATACTGAGTGTCGTTCTTTCCGTAGGATTTACCGTATGGTTAATCTACCAGAGAAAGAAAGCGGGAATCAGTGTTACCGAGCGAATGAACAGAGGCCTTGAAAAGCTTCGGAAGGTAATAGAAGCCATTAGCGATTGGCGAAGAAAATTTACTTTGGCAGACCAGCAGAGCGCCATACTGATAGAGGTGCTTAATAAATTTAAATCCGGTGAGGAGGTTAGCAAATGAGTAACGCACAAAGTGTTATTAACGAATTAAATTCCGTTATAGGCGGATTTACTTCGCAGGTTGATAACAAGATAAAGACTATTGATCAGCAAACGGCAAAGGCAAAAACGACTGCAAACACTGCTTTACAGAAAATACATACCTTTAAAGAGCAGATGATTGCCGACGAGCAGATGCAGTCCGCTCATGAAAACATTTTAAGACTTGACCAGGTTATAAGAGAAAAATTTGAGTCTAATATCAAGGTCAGAAAGACGGTTTCCGGCGTTGTTAAGGACTTTGATATTAACTTATGTAGAAACTCTACTATTGAAGAGCTTTCCGAGGAGCTGTGGATAACGAGCTCCAGATACTGGCTTTCCTTTGCGCTTATCGCTATAAGCGCGTGGGTAAACGACAGCAGAGCGCTTGCGGGTAACGCGATAAACGAATCGGTAAGAACGAACGCTATTAAGAGCAACCTGTTCTTCTGTCTTGTCAACCTGCGCTTCGGCAGACTTGATACGGCAAAGAAATGGCTTACCGAGTATTTCAAGGTCGTAGTTCCGGACGAGATCAAGGACGAGACCGCAATACTTCTCCAGTCCTACATAAACGGTGTATTCGGAGTTGACAAGGCGCTTGAATATGAGGTTCAGAGCGTTGTTGACGAGTGGGTTAAGGCAGTTAATTTAGACGAAGACCTGACCGAAGAGCTCGTATCCGATTTCGAGGGTTATATTCAGAAGATAGGCGTTCAGCAGAGCTTCTCCTGCCCGACGCTCAGCAAATACTGCTCCAACGCGGACGAGCTTCGCGAGCCCTATCTCGAAAGCTTCAAGTACGCAAAGCTTATCGCGTTCGTTCAGTCTCTTGACGTTGAGCTTATCGTTCAGAACGCTTCTAACTATAAGCAGCGTATAGACGCTATTATCAACGACCTTATTACAAACTACGACGAAGAAGAGCAGGAAATAAAGAACCAGCGCGAGTACTATCAGCTCATAATGGATAACAAGGGTAACATCGATGCGGCTGAGGCTCAGTACGAGGAGCGTATGAAGGTCAGAAATCAGACGCAGCATATAGGACGCAAGCTGCTTGACTGGGCGATTTATAAGAGCTCTAAGGAGATCGACGTCCACGTTCGTAAATTTGCGTTCCAGAACGCGAAGGAATGGTTTATCACAGCGCTTGAAAGATGGTCGTCGGCGTTTGAGGCTAAGTTCCCCACAAAGTATCCGATAGCTATCGACGACTGGTCCTGTGAAAGTAACGGTGAGGACCAGTACGAGCTTGAGCACAATTTCAGAGAACACCTTGAAGAGAATAAGTATCAGAAGATGTACTTTAACAAACAGAATATATCTATGTTCGTATTCATGCTTATCGCTTTAATAGGCGGTATTGCAATAAGCGTTGCGGGTATTACCGGAGCGGTAGCATACGTCTCCTATGTTCTGTTCGGTGTTGCCGCGGTTCTTGCCATAGTAGTTGGCGTAAGATGCGCAACAGCAGGATCGAAATTCAGGAAGATGGTTAATGAAAAGCTAAGTATTTTTGCCGCGTGTATGGCAGAGCTTACAGAGATCAGACGCGTATACTTTGAGAACATTCAGAACAAAAACAAGCTGTTCAATTTAACTGAACACATCTAATTTGAAAAGGAGATAAGTGAAATGATAAACGAAGAAAATATGACGATTGATACCGAAGCGATCGAAGAAGTAGCTGAGGAAGTAGCTGAGGAAGTAGTTGAAGAAGTAACCGAAGACGCGACTAAGGAAGTTGCTGAAGAAGTAACTGAAGAGGTTGCCGAGATTGATGAAACCTTAATTGATAGCTTTGTTCAGGAGGAAGAGATAGATCCCAACGAAGAAAAGCTTAAGGAGATGAACAAAAAGCTTCCTAAGTGGAGCCTTGAACCGCCTAAGGGATTCTTAAAATAATTAAATGTGTTTCTTTAAGCGTCGTAAAAAGAAAATACTGTATCCGTCGGTTTATTCCGAATGGATAAGGGAATTTAAAGGCAGAGAAGCGGTGCTTATAAGCGAGGAAGGCGCGGCTTTGTTTCGGAGCGGTGCGCTTACCGACAAAAAGTACAGTATCGATAACTTTAAAAGAGAGCTTACAGTATTTCTTGAAAAACAGATAAACTGCTATTTCAGAGAAGTAAACGAGGTAGTGCGGGAGTACGTAGAGGAAAACAATTACGAATATCTGATGCTGATGATACGAAGGTATCACGCAAGGTACCGTTATCTGTACTTCTTTACCGGATTTGATTTTCTTGAGGAAAAGCTCAGAGAGCACCTTAAAAAGTCGCTTGACGAAAAGCTTCGGGAATACTACGGAGAGCTTATCGCGTATTTCGATGAACTTGCGGTTGTTTCGGATTCCATGGGCGAGGTTTCCGTAAATATAAAAAGACTAATCGAGGTTTAAAAGGGTTTCGCTATGAGTAATTATTTAAACGCTAAAGAAGAGCTCTTGATTTACATAAAGGCCCGTACCCCGTTTATAGTAGTCGAATCGTCGGAGAGGGAGCGCGTAGAGCGCATGCTCACCGAGATTGCATCCGAAAACAATATGTGTATCGACTATTATACGGCGTCAAAGCAGCTCACCTCCATGGGAGGAAGCCGCTGCGCGGAGGAGGATATCAATCACGATCCGCTTCAGTACGGATTTAAAAAATTCAGAAAATCAAGGCACGGTATTTTTGTAATCGGAGACATAACGAAGATCGATTCCGACAATGCGTATAGCAGGGAGCTGCTGAATCTTTTGTATATAGCTAAGGAAAGCTGCTCGACGGTTATAGTAATTACGGCGGACCAGGTCTGGTCGCGCCTTAGCGTGCTCGGAACCAAGGTGAGACTTGATTATCCTCATCAAACGGAAATTGCCGAGATAATAAAGCATTTTATAGCTACGTATTCAAGCCGGTATAAGGTTGAATGGAGCGAAAAGGACATTGTAATGGTGTCTACGCTGCTGAAAGGACTTTCCGAGCTGCAGCTTGAAAACGCTTTATCCACGGAACTGATAGCACACGACGGATTATGGCAGAGAAACATAAATAAGCTCGTCAAGAAAAAAGATAAGTTATACGGCAGCGTGGGTGCGGTACAGCTTATTCCGTTACCGGATGACGTACACGTTTCCGGAATGGAAAACCTGAAAGCGTGGTTGGGGGCTAAAAAAGAGGTATTTTTCGCTTCGGAAGAGGTGCTGAAATACTATCATTTAAAGGCTCCGAAGGGAATCCTGCTTGCGGGAGTTCCCGGATGCGGAAAATCCCACTGCTCAAAGATGATAGCTAAGGAATGGGGGCTTCCTTTATACAAGTTTGATATAGGAACGCTCTTTGATAAATGGATGGGCGAAAGCGAAAGAAAAATGCGTGAGTCGCTGAAGTTTATCGATAACGTAGCACCATGCGTCTTATGGATTGACGAGATAGAAAAGGTACTTTCCACATCTGATACCTCTAACGATACCGGTAACAGAATACTCGGACAGTTTCTGTTCTGGCTTCAGGAATCGCGCTCAAGAGTATTTTTGATCGCAACGGCGAACAACATTCAGAAGCTCCCCGCGGAGCTGTTCAGAAAGGGACGCTTTTCCGAAATATTCTTTTCCGATCTGCCGAACGAGGCGGAGCGGAGAGACGTTATCAGACTGTACACGGAGCATTCGCTTCACGTAAGCCTGAATGACGACGAGATAAGCCGTATTGTAAAGGTAACTGAAGGATATAGCTACGCCGATATAGAAACGGCTATAAAAGAGGTATCTCAGCTGTTGGTTACTGAACCTAACCTGACGGTTGATATTGATATGATTATAACACAGGTTCAAGGTATCGTTCCCATCACTCAAAGTAACCCCGAGCTGGTAGAACAGTGCAGGGAATGGGGACGGCACAAAGCGATTAATGTTTCAAAAAAGGAGGTTTTAGATTAATGGCAATGGATGCAAGTCAACTTAGAAGTGCTATATCGGATTTGGAGCGCGAGTGTTCACAGCTTGAGCGTGAAAATAGCAATATGAGATATGAAATCAACGCTATATGCAATTCGGCACAAACGGCAGCAAGTTCGTTGGCACGCACTCGCGAATCCGCGAAAAGAACGTTGGAGGACTCAACGAACGTTATTGAATACTCGGATCAAACCCTTCATGCGATAACGGCTGAGCAGGAGCATATCGGTGTTTTGTTCAGAGGATTTAAAAACATTGAAACCGCCAACAAGAAAATCCGTGAATTAAATAATAAAATATACTTTGAGTTCGCTAACTTCAGAATGGTAAGAAAGATCGTTCGTGCTTTTATCGATAACACCAGTCTGGATATGGTTAGCAACGAGCTTATATACAAATCGGTAGAGAAGGAGCACCTTCAGTCCCCCGATTTCTGGTTATCGTGCGCCATGTTAGCGATTATGCATTGGAAGGACGATAACGAGAGTGCGGCAAAGAGAGCTTTAGACGAGGCGATGAAGCTTGACGACAGACAGACAACGCTGTTCTTTATGTCGTTCAACCTGCTTCTCGGAAGAAAGGATGCCGCATTAAAGTGGTTTGATTACTATCAGACGACCGAAAAGACGGGTGATGACGCAGGCTTTATTCTGCTTCTTTTACACGCAACAAACCTGAAGGAAGACGCAGACGACGAGTTTACGGGACGTATAAAGGACTATCTGGTTAGAGAGTACGAAAACTCAAAGTCGATGAATGATACCGAAACCATGGTTGAGCTGGTAAAGGATCACCTGGTTCAGTACAACTCCTCAGATAGCTTTGTATTCAACGCGCTTCGTAATCATTTAAAGGATTACAGCACCATGGCAAACGTTCTGTCGATGGCGAAGGATAACACAGCGATAATGGATTTCGTTGAGAAAACGAATTCCTCCTCTCGCGGCAGGGGTTATATTTACATAGAGCGCTTTATAAGCAAGCTTCTTGATACGCCGGACAAAAAGGAACGCGCCTACACCGACGAGATAGTTTATAACGAGATGATTATTAAACACGTCGGAGACTTAGCAGAGGCAGACGCTGACTTCAATCAGAGACATCAGCACGACGTCTCTCCGCTCAACCTGATGAGCGAATGTGTTGGTTGGATGTTTGGATCAAACGGCTCTGAGTGTTCGGAGTTAGCCCGCTACAATATGTTCATTCTGTGCAAAGATCTTATTGAGAGGGCGGTTCAGAAGTATTTCCGTGAATACCGCTCCAGACATAAGACGGTACATCCCGCGGTGATAAAGGATTATACCACTGACATGGATTTCAACAATAAGACGAACGAGCTTAAAAAGGTGGAATCCTTCTATATGAAAAAGAGGGAATCTCAGCTGGCGACGGTAACGAACACGTCAATCATCATGTGCATAGTATTTGCTTCGCTGTGCTTTGTCGGAGGTATTGTATCGCTGATACTTAACGCAGGCAAAGAAGGAAACGGACTGCTTGTTGCGATGGGATTTCTGTTTGTAATGGCTGTTATTTTAGCATTAAGCGCAGTCGTTAATTACTTTGGTAACATAAAGAAACGGAAAAACATTGTTGAAACAACGCAAAAGGCTTTGGAAAATGCCCAAAAGCTGGTAGAAACGCTGTTTACGGAGCACGCTCAGTACATTGTTATGTACGACGAGAACGACCGCTTATCCGACGATATTATCTTTGCGGTAAGACGCTAAAGAACGGTATTTGGGAAACAGAGAATAAAATAACGGAAAAGCGCTTGTTGCCTTTTGGTAACAAGCGCTTTGTGGTATACCGAAAAACCTGCGTGAGGGGCGGGGGGGATAGAGGTTAACCGAAGAGAGGAATAAAAAAGCGTAACAAAACAAACAGAAAAAGAGTGTTTGTAGGGACAGGCGTCCCCGACTGTCCAAGAAAACGAAGGAAGAAAGCAAAGCGACGTGCAAGCGGATGGTATTACTGTATATTTGCCTGCAGGCGCGTGCCTGCCGAGAATTTCCTTCTCGATGTACTAAGAGTAAAAGTAAGCCGAGGGGCGAGAAGGAAGAATGACGGCTCAACAAGTTGAGCCTTATTACGAACTCGGCGGCTACGCCGCCAAGCTCGGTTCTGTACAGATGACTAAAAAAGCGTCATACCAAACGGTATGACGCTTTTTTGGTGACCCGTACGAGAATCGAACTCGTGTTACTGCCGTGAAAGGGCGGTGTCTTAACCTCTTGACCAACGGGCCTGGTAGCGGAAATTGGACTTGAACCCATGACCTACCGGGTATGAACCGGTTGCTCTAGCCAACTGAGCTATTCCGCCACATTTTATCTACGCTATTCGGTGTTCTAGTTACTCGGATAGCTGAGACTATAACATTATATCATAAAGAACGCCCGTTGTCAAGAGGTTTTTTGAAAAAATAAGGGGATTTTTAAAAAAATTGCTAAAAGTCGGGAAAGTTCGTTTTACAGGATGCGAAAATTATTTGAGTTTGGAGATGCACTCCGCGCAGATATGTTTTTCGTTTAATTCCGTTAATTCATTTTCCGAGCCGCAAAAAATGCAGCAGAGCGAAAACTTTTTCATAACGACGTTGTCTCCGTCAATAAAAAACTGTAAGCTATCGCCTATTTCAGCGCCTATTGTCTTGCGTACGTTCTTCGGTATAACTATTCTTCCCATTTCATCTATTTTCTTTACAAATCCGGTAGGTTTCATTTACAGTATCTCCTTTTAGTGTTTTTTAAAACAGCTCTGCTGTTCTATATTTACTATATCACACATTTGGTCGATTGTCAATACTTTTTGCTAAATTTTGTCAAAAAAGCCAAAAAAAGACATTTGATGTCGAATTTTTAAGGTTGAAAAAGTGGTGTAAGGCGATGAAGCCTTGAAGAAAAATCATCCTATTTATTATATATAGACGCTGTACGGCTGCTGTTGGGTCTGATTTTATGTCTGTCTGAAGAAGGTAAATAGGGGGAAACGCACGAAAAATGCGCGGTTTCGGAATAAAAATATTAACTTTTTGTAAATATTGAAAAAAGGTATTGCAAAAAATAAAAAAATATGTTATTATTAAAAAGCTTACTGTCAACCAAATGTTGGAGATTGCCTATGAATATTCCTTGTCATAGGGTAACTTCGGCGTTTGGAACAATCGCTTTTAGGCCAAAAAGCGATGCGGCCGAAGTATCGGTCTTTTGGCGGAGTTGGTGTTACGCATAAAGCGTAGCACGAATTTTTTACTGTAAAAAGTAAGATACACACGACTCCGTGTGAAAAAGATGACGGCTTCGATTATTATTAAAGGAGGAAAATACAAATGGCAAGCGAAAAAATCAGAGTAAGACTCAAGAGCTACGACCATGCTCTCGTTGATGCGGCGGCGGCTAAAATCGTTGACGTAGCAAAGAGAAACGGCGCGGCGGTATCCGGACCTATTCCGCTTCCTACCGAAAAGGAAATAGTTACGATACTGAGAGCTGTTCATAAGTACAAGGACAGCCGTGAGCAGTTTGAGCTCAAGACTCACAAGAGACTCATCGACATTCTCAATCCCGGCCAGAAGGTTGCGGATGCCCTTATGAATGTTGAGCTTCCCGCAGGTGTTGAAATCGACGTAAAGCTTTAATTAAGTGAAGCGCGGTTAAGATACCGAAAAGAAGCACCCGGTTCTTAAAGGCGAAAGCCTTGAAGGAAACGAAAAACAGAAACCCGATAGCGTTTATGTCATGTTGGCGAAACGTCAACCAATAACAAAAACAGGAGGAAATACAAAATGGTAAAAGGCATTATCGGAAAGAAAATCGGAATGACGCAGATTTTCGATGAAAAAGGAAACGTTGTTCCGGTAACGGTTATCGAGGCAGGACCTTGTGTCGTTGCTCAGAAGAAAACCGTTGCAAAGGACGGCTACGATGCCGTTCAGCTCGGATTTGTTGATACAACCGAGAAGAGAGTATCTAAAGCAGAAGCAGGTCACTTTAAGAAGAATGGTCTTGCAGTAAAGCGCCACCTCAAGGAGTTCCGTCTTGATGACGTATCCGGTCTTAACATAGGCGATACCGTTGCCGCTGACATCTTTGCAGCAGGCGAAAAGGTCGACATAACCGGAATGACAAAGGGACACGGATACACCGGTGTCGTTAAGAGATGGGGACATCACATTCTTAGAATGACGCACGGTACGGGCCCCGTACACCGCCAGGTCGGTTCTCAGGGTTCCATAGACCCGGCAAGAGTTTTCAAGAACATGAAGATGCCGGGCCACTACGGTCACGAGCAGGTAACCGTTCTTAATCTTGACGTTGTCAAGGTTGATGCGGAAAAGAACCTTATCGCTGTAAAGGGAGCAGTTCCCGGAGCAAAGGGCGGTATAGTGTTCATCCGCAATACAGTTAAAGGTTAAGCGGAAGGAGGAAAATGAAGATGGCTAACATAAAAGTAGTAGATATGTCCGGAAACGAAGTTGGAAGCATTGAGCTTTCCGACAAGATTTACGGAGTCGAAGAGATAAATGGAGCAGTCCTCCACGCAGCAGTAAGAGCATACCTTCTCAATCAGAGACAGGGAACTCAGTCTGCGCTTACCCGTTCCGAGGTATCGGGCGGCGGAAAGAAGCCTTGGCGTCAGAAGGGAACCGGTCGCGCAAGACAGGGTTCCACCCGTTCTCCCCAGTGGACACACGGAGGAGTGGTATTCGCGCCGAAGCCGCGTGAGTACAGAGTAACTCTTACTCGCAAGACGAAGAGAGCAGCACTTTACAGCGCACTTTCTTCCAAGATGATGAACAATCAGATAATCGTTATCGACGAAATCGCGATGACGGAGTACAAGACCAAGGCAATGATTAAGATGCTTGCAGACGTTAAGGCAGAGAAGAAAGCTCTCGTTGTTCTTGACACTGTTGACGAGAAGGTAATCAAGAGCTTTGCTAACATTCCCGGTGTAAAAACCACCCAGGCAAATCAGCTTAACGTTTACGACATTCTCAACTGCGATTCTTATATCATGACCAAGGCGGCAGCATCCATTGTTGAGGAGGTATATGGTAAATGAAGACAGTATACGATATAATCATAAGACCGATAATCACCGAGGCAAGTATGGATATGACGGCTGCTAAGAAGTATGCGTTCGAGGTAAAGAAGGACGCAACTAAGCCGGAGATCGCTGACGCGGTTGAAAAGATGTTCAAGGTCAAGGTAGCATACGTTAACACCGTATCCATGAAGAAGAAGCCGAAGCGTCTCGGCGTTCACAGCGGCTATACTTCCGAGTGGAAAAAAGCAATAGTTCAGCTTACAGAGGATTCCGACACGATCGAATTCTTTGACGGCATGAGATAAGGAGGAGTAAAACAATGGCAACAAAGAAGTATAATCCTACGTCGCCTGCGAGAAGACATATGTCTGTGCCCTCCTTCGACGAGGTCACAAAATCGGTTCCCGAGAAGAGCCTTCTCGCGGTACTGAAGAGCAAAGCAGGCCGTAACAGCTACGGACGCATCACCGTACGTCATCAGGGCGGCGGTAACAAGAAGAAGTATAGACTTGTAGACTTCCGCCGCACCCGTGAGGATGCACCCGCGAAGGTTATCGGCGTTGAGTACGACCCCAACAGAACGGCATACATCGCTCTCATTCAGTATGACGACGGTGTAAAGAGCTACATCATAGCTCCTGCCGGACTTACCGACGGCGACACGGTTTACACCGGAGCAGGTTCCGACATTAAGCCCGGAAACACGCTTCCGATCTCCGCAATCCCGGTTGGTACTGTTATTCACAACATTGAAATATATCCCGGTAAGGGCGGACAGCTCGTTCGTTCCGCGGGAGCGGCAGCACAGCTTATGGCGAAGGAAAACGGTATGGCACAGGTAAGACTTCCTTCCGGCGAAGTTCGTCTCGTAAGACTTGACTGCAAGGCAACGATAGGAACCGTAAGTAACGTCGAGCACGACACTGTTAAGCTCGGTAAGGCAGGTAAGACCCGCCACCTCGGTATCCGTCCTACTGTTCGCGGTTCTGTTATGAACCCGTGTGACCACCCGCACGGTGGTGGTGAAGGTAAGTCCCCTGTTGGAAGACCTTCTCCCGTAACCCCCTGGGGTAAGCCGGCACTTGGTTACAAGACGCGTAACAAGAAGGCAAGAACTAACAAGTTCATCGTTAAGAGCCGTCACGCTTAATTAAACAGGAGGTCAGTGAAATGAGCAGAAGCTTAAAGAAGAGTCCCTTCGTTGAAGTAAAGCTTTACAACAGAATCGTTGCAATGAATGAAGCGAAGGAAAAGAAGGTTATAAAGACCTGGTCCAGAGCCTCCACCATTTTCCCGGAGTTTGTCGGTCACACGATCGCGGTACATGACGGAAGAAAGCATGTTCCGGTTTACGTAACGGAAGATATGGTAGGACACAAGCTCGGAGAATTTGCACCTACAAGAACCTTTAAAGGTCACGCCGGTTCCAAGACGTCTAACAACGGTAAATAAGTTTTAGACAGGAAACGGAATTATATAAAAAATACGGAGCGTTTAATCGTCCCGGAGGGAGGCACCTGAAATGGAAGCTATAAAAGAAGCAAAAGCGATACTGAAATACGCCAGAATTTCTCCTCGCAAGGTTAAGATAGTACTTGATCTTATAAGAGGAAGAGACGCTGACATAGCGATGGCGATTTTAAAGAATACACCTAAATCAGCATCGGAATACCTTATAAAGCTGCTTAAGAGCGCAATAGCAAAC
>JAZRDX010000009.1:0-23258 GCA_045660565.1 Eubacteriales bacterium | reverse complement strand
GTTGTTTAGAAAACCCGACCGTGATGTTTGGTCGGGTTAGCGGATAGTTAAGGCTTAAAATTTCCACCAACCGCACAAAACAAAGCCTACGTTTTTCACAAATTCGCCGAGACGAATTTTGAAAAAATGCCGCCCGTGGTGATTTGGCGGCATTAGTACAGTATAAGGTTGGGAATTTCCACCAAGAGTTCTTTTTTCTTTTGATTACTTTTCTTTTTTCTCACGGAGAAACCAAGAAAAGTAATATAAAAAAGAATAGTTCAAATCAGAACAAATAAAAACGGCGGCACCAAGGCACCGCCCTACGAAATAATAGAGAGCCAAGAAAACCGGGCAGCAAATTCAAACACAGAAAACGTCGCTAAGGGCAGACTTTTCGAAAATGCTAAAGAAAATAGATTTAAATCAGAAACAATAAAACCTCTATTATTAACACCTCATCCGTCAGCCTACGGCTGCCACCTTCCCCCGCTGGGGAAGGCGAAAAAGACCGATTTATAAAATTTATGAAGTTTTTCAAAAAGTATTGACAAAAAAGAAATTTTGCATTATAATATCCATATAAACCGATGACGAAGAGTAGTAACGCTTTGAAACTGTTGCAGAGAGCCGTAGGCGCTGGAATTACGGTATAGAGACATGGCGCGAATGGGCTTCCGAGGGCGAGCCGAAACAAACTAAGTAGGCAAGACGGAGTAGGACCTCCGTAAGCAAAACCGGTATGTATAAGGCATACGCAGAGAGGACGCGCGTTGCGTCAAGCTTGGGTGGCACCGCAGGTGAAAGATTTGTTCTCCTGTCCCGGCAGTTAACAGAAACTGTGGGATAGGATTTTTTGTTTCTACCCGCAAAATCAGAGAAAGGATGGTTAAAGACCATGGAAAAGATCCCTTACAAAATTTATCTTACCGAAGAGGAGATGCCGAAGCAGTGGTATAACGTCCGCGCGGATATGAAAAACAAGCCGGCGCCTCTTTTGAATCCCAAAACCTTAGCTCCTATGGGCTACGAGGAGCTTCGTCCTGTTTTCTGCGACGAGCTTATCCGTCAGGAGCTTGACGATACAACCGCATATTTCGATATTCCCGAGGAGATACGTAATTTCTACAAAATGTTCCGTCCGTCTCCCCTTATCAGAGCGTACTGCCTTGAGGAAAAGCTTAAGACACCCGCGAAGATTTATTATAAGTTCGAGGGTAACAATACCTCCGGAAGCCATAAATTAAACTCCGCGATAGCTCAGGCGTACTACGCAAAGCAGCAGGGGCTTAAGGGTGTTACCACCGAGACCGGAGCGGGCCAGTGGGGTACCGCGCTTTCTATGGCGTGTGCGTACTTTGGGCTTGACTGCCGCGTTTACATGGTTAAATGCTCCTACGAGCAGAAGCCGTTCCGCCGCGAGGTTATGAGAACCTACGGCGCGAACGTTACCCCCTCCCCGTCCGATACGACCGAGGTAGGACGCAAAATTCTGCGTGAGTTCCCCGGTACCGACGGCTCCCTCGGCTGCGCAATATCCGAGGCGGTTGAGGCTGCGGGTGCGACCGAAGGATACAGATACGTTCTCGGAAGCGTTATGAACCAGGTTATGCTTCATCAGAGCGTTATCGGGCTCGAAAGCAAAATAGCTCTTGAAAAATACGGAATAAAGCCCGACGTGATTATAGGATGCGCTGGCGGAGGCTCTAACCTCGGCGGACTTATCGCTCCTTTCGTCGGCGAAAAGATAAAGGGTATTAACGACTATCAGTTGATCGCGGTTGAGCCGGTTTCCTGCCCGAGCTTTACCAGAGGAAAGTACGCGTACGACTACTGCGATACCGGTATGATATGTCCTCTTGCGAAAATGTACACCCTCGGAAGCGGCTTTATGCCTGCTCCCGGACATGCGGCAGGTCTCCGTTATCACGGAATGAACAGCACCCTTTCTCAGCTTTATGACGACGGACTTATGGAAGCCCGTTCGGTTACGCAGAACGAGGTCTTCGCCGCCGCAACAGAGTTTGCGCGTTGCGAGGGTATTCTTCCCGCTCCCGAAAGCAGCCACGCAATAAAGGTAGCCATGGACGAAGCGATCAAATGCAGAGAAACGGGAGAGGAAAAGACAATACTCTTCGGCCTTACCGGAACCGGTTACTTTGATATGATGTCATATCAAAAATTCAATGACGGAAAGATGGTTGACTATATTCCTTCCGACGAAACGCTTGAAAAGGGCTTTGCAACCATCCCGGATATTAAGCTTTAAATTTATTAGATAAAAATCCCCCTTTTGAAAGTATGTCTACGAATACTGAAAAACGGGGGATTTTGTTAAAAATACAATGTTTATCTTGGCACTAAAACAGTATAAATAAAAAATTTAAGGAGTGCGCTTATGTATAAGCTTTCGGTACCGATACAAAACCTCTCTCTCACAAAGGAATCGAGAGAGAAGTATCTTAAAATTTTAAAGGACGTAAAGGCTGACCGTGTTTTCATTATATGCAGATACCTCGAACAGCTTGACTCTCTTAAGGAGAACGTTGCCTTTTTTAAGGATAACGGATTTGAGGTCGGAATCTGGGACGGCTCAACCATCGGGCACGGCTCAACCATAGTAGACGGCGAAATTAATCCTATAAAGCCTGAGTTTTCGCCTCTCGTAAATCTCGCGGGGCAGTCCCTGCTCGGAACAAACTGTCCGCTTGATAAGAATTTTCAAAAGCATATTGCCGATGTTATTTCGGGACTTGCTACGTCAGGTGCCTCCGTTGTTATGATTGACGACGATTTCCGTATGTCTCAGCACGGAGATAAGCTCTGCTGTGCGTGTCCTATGCACCTTAAACGTATGTCGGAGATATGCGGAGAAGAGGTTACGCTTGATATACTGAACGAAAAAGCATTCAAGGGCAAAAAGAATAAATACCGCGATGCATGGCTTAAGGCTCAGGGCGACTCTATGATGGAGTTTGCCAAAGCTCTGAGAGATGCCGTTGATAAGAATAATCCCGAGGTCGCTCTTGCGTTTTGTTCCGCGCACAGCCCCTGGGGCGTAGACGGAGCTGACGTAAGCGAAATAACCAGAGTTCTTGCGGGAAAAAATCCTCCGCTTTTCCGTCTCCACGGCGCACCGTACTGGACTGTAAGTAACGATAATTCCTATGCTGAGGTTTTCGCTATCGCGAGAATGTTCGCGGCGTTCGTTGAAAACGAAGGGTTTGACCTTATGGCGGAGGGAGACGTCCATCCCCGTCCGCGCTACAACACCTCCGCCGCATCGCTTGAGCTGTTTGACGCGGCGATGAGAGCGGATAAAAAGCATAACGGTATATATAAATATATGTTCGATTATTCCGGCGGAGTTGACTTCGAAACGGGATACGCCGCTCACCACGTAAGAAATATGCCTTTCTACGAGAAGCTTGAGAGCTTCTTTGAAAACGGCGCAAACTGCGGTGTTCGAGTTCTTGTTCATCCCCACGCCGTTTCAGAAACCGACTACGACCTTGTAGTTATGTCGCAGAAATCCCCCTTCCCGTCGGCAGGAATTTTGCTCGGAAGAAGCTCTATACCTACGGTGTTCTCGGGAGAGGGTATATGTACCGCCGCTTTCGGTGAATTTGCGTCCGACGTAACAGAGGAGCATCTTAAGAGCGGACTTATCCTTGACGGAGTCAGTGCCGCAATACTTACAGAGAAGGGAATCGACGTCGGTATAAGCTCTTTTGACGGCTTCGCAAAAAAAGGATTTTCTCATATGTTAACGGTAAATCCCGGAGAGATAGGAGGTATCCGCAGAGGCGGTTGCCGTATGCTTAACGCTGAGCTTAAGGCTTCGGTTCGTCCCGTGCTGTATGCGAGAGAAAACGGAAAGGATAGGCTTTTCGCGTATGCATACGAGAATCAGAATAAGCAGCGCTTTATCGTCTATCTCTGCGACGGCGCGGCTATGCACAGTCTCGGCGGAGTATTTAACAACTACGCCCAGCAGCTTATGCTTTCAAGAGAGATAGAGTGGGTAAGCGGAAAGAAGCTGCCGGTATCCTGCCCTAAGCACCCCGATCTTTACGTGATGTGCGAGAAAAACGGAGACGCTATGTCTGTTCTGCTTCTTAACTGCTTTGCGGACAAGATACTTACTCCCACTGTTAAGCTTGACAGAAATTATACGTCGGTTGAATGTGCGGGCTGCGAGGCGTCTCTTGACGGCGACAAGCTTGTATTCAGCAGCGATATAGAAGCCTTCGGTTTTGCGGCGTTCCGTTTGTCGTAAAACAGTCGGGGCTTTGTAATAAAAGGAAATAAAAGCAGGATTTATGTATTTTCCTGTTGAGAAAAACGCGAGACGGGCTGAAAAATTTAAAAAATGTTATTTAATTTTTAATCGGAATATTATATAATTATAATGTTGTAATCTTATTTGCAACGGATAAATCTTCCGTTCTGCAAATAAAGTAAAACAAGAAACGAGCGTGAAAGGAGTAGAAAATGCAGGACTTAAAGGAAATAGTATCCGAAAACATATCAAGACTGCGCACAGATAGAAAAATGACACAGCTTGAGCTTGGTCAGGCGCTCAGCTACTCCGACAAGGCGGTTTCGAAATGGGAGCGTGGAGAGGCGGTTCCCGACGCTTACGTTCTTCTTGAGATGAGTAAGCTTTTCGAGGTATCGGTTGACTATATTTTAACCTATCACGGAGCGGACGAGCCTGTTCCCGCACCGATTAAGAAACACACCCGCCGTCTCGTTGTCGCTCTTATAACGGTAACCGGTATTTTTACGGTAGCGGCACTCGTATACGTTATACTCCTGCTTTCGGGATTTGTCTACCCCATTATGTTCCAGTATGCGGCGGTCGTTTCCTTCCTTGTTCTTATGATAATGAACTCAATGTGGGGAAAGGCGCGTTACAATATAATTTTCGTTTCCGCTTTTGTACAAAGTATTTTGCTTACGGTGTATTTTCTGTTCCTCGGCTTTGGAAAAAACTATTGGCAGCTGCTGTTTCTCGGAATACCGATAGAAGCTATAATACTGCTCTCGTTTTTCCTTAAGTTCCCGAAGCTGCCCAAGATGCGTAAGCAGAAAAAAGAAGAATAACTGAAAAACAAATAAAAGGGGCTGTCTCAAATCGAAATTTTGAGACAGCCCCTTTTTGTTAAACTGCGGTTTGACGCTATTTTTATTTAAGCCTGATTTCGGGTAAAATAATATTTACTTGACGTTTTTTATATTGCTACACAAATCATAAAAGCGAACGCCGCGGAGAGACCGCCGAGAAGAATGTCGTTCGGCGTATGTCTTTTAAGAAATACAGACGACCATACGACCGCGCCTGCCAGGAGAGCGCAGGGAATAAGCCAGCCCCAGCCGAGGAAATAGACGGTGAATATCAGCGGACCTACGACTCCGCAGGAGTGTCCGCTGGCTTTACGCTTAAGCAGGGTGTTGAATACGGTAAGAACGATAACCGAAACAAAGTAGCTGGCGAAAATCAGAAGCAGCTCGGGAGAAACTCCGCTGATGACGGCGTAAAGTATTCCGCCGATATAACCTATGCCGCTTGTGATAAAGGCAAGAGTGCGCTGTCCCTTTCTGCCTTTTCCCTTAAAGCCCGGAACTATGGGCTGGAGAGGATAGGCGAGCGTCGGGATTATCGCAAGAAAGGTTATTCCGGCAAAAAGGTCGAGAATACCGCGGAAGAAATCGGGACGCCCGACGTACAGTATTACGAAAAGAAGGCTTACGAGAAGCGGGGGGATTGTAACTACTCTTACTGTTTTTGCGATTGTTTTTTTACTCATTTTGATATCCTTTCTGTTACGTTTTGATAGACAGAGCAGCGCTCTGAGGGGTATAATGCACTGCTGCTTTGATTTTAGTTGACTCCGTTTTTATGCCTGAAAATGCCGATTTTTTAAGAAAAAACCGTGTTTTGGGTGCAAAAAGGGTAACGCCAGGAAAAACAAACCGACGCGTCTTTCATGGCGCTACCCTTTGTTTTATGGCGTTTTTTAGTTTTTGCGCTCGTTGCCTACGAAGAAAAGCGCAACGGTTCCGACACCGGTATGGCTTCCTATTGTCGTACCGATGGTAAATATTTTTGTTTTGCCCTTCAGATTCGGGAATTTGCTTTCGATAAGAGCGGCAACAGCCTCTGCGTCCTCGCGGCAGCCGGAGTTGGAGATATAGCACTTTCCGTCATAGTCAAGACCGCCGTCCGCTTCCGCTTCCATCTTGCTTACGATCTGCTTAATAACCGCCTGCTTTGTGCGGATTTTTTCTCTTGCAACGAGCTTTCCTTCGTTGCTTACGTTAAGGAGAGGACAGATTTTAAGCGCGGTTCCGAAAAATCCGCTGACCTTTGAAATGCGTCCGCCGAGAACGAAGTAGGTAAGGTCGGTGGAGAAGAACCAGTGCTGGATACGAAGCTTGTTTGCTTCTGCCCACTCGTAAACCTCGTCTATTGATTTGCCCTCGTCGCGAAGATCGGCAAGCATATCCACGAAAAGGCCGAGACCGGAAGCAGCCGCAAGGCTGTTTACGATATATATCTTTCTGTCGGGGTACTTTTCGCGAAGCTCTTCCGCCGCTATATTTGCGGAGTTGTATACGCCGGAAAGTCCTGCCGAGAGGCATATATGAATAATGTCCTGTCCGTTTTCAAGGAACGGAGTGAAGTACTCGATAAACTCATCCGCGTTTACCTGAGAGGTTTTAGTTCTTGCTTTTTTCTCAAGCGCGGCGTAGAAATCATCAAATGAAAGACTTTCTCCGAGGTCGTCGGTGTATTCCTTTCCGTCAAGGAAGAAGTGAAAGCAGATATACTTTATATCTCTTTCGGCAAAGTGCTCCTTTGTGAGGTCTGCGGTTGAACAGGTGCTGATTACGTAGTTTGTTGACATATTTTAAAAATCCTTTCGATTTCTTTTGCGGAACGGTTTATTAATGGAAGCAAGTCGGCAAATGCTATACTCGGTTTTTATGAATGCACACTTGTCAAGAGTGCATTGCCTGAACACTTTTAAATGCTTTGCGTTCTCTCCGTTGCTCGTGATTTTATTATATACCGATATCTGCCGAAAATCAACCTACTGTGTGGTTTGGAATTTCCACTCGGGAAAACGGCGCGGTAGAGTTATGGGAAACGCTTTCTACTGCCGCAAAATTCGACTCTACAAAGTGTAGAGATGCGGTTTGGGGTGCGATGAAACGGGCACATAAAAAAGAAAAAGCTTAGTCGGAGCTGCGTTTTTTGGCTTTTGGATAACGCATAAGCTCGGCTAAGCTTTTGTTTATTCGTTTAGAAAAATTATTCCTCGGAAAGGTGATGCGTAAGGTCGGTGTCGATTTTTATAACGCATTTGTACTTCGGATTGAACTCGGAAACCATCGAGGATACCGCCGCTTTTACCTCTTTTTCGTCCGTTTCGCAGTCGAGAGGAAGGGAAATATCGAAAATAAGATTGGTGTGAGTATCTCCGGGAACCATTCGTAAATCATGGAACCGTGCGTTTTCCGAAACGGTGTGCAGAATTTCGGAAAGAACGGAGCGAACCTCGTTAAGGCTTACGTTTTCGGTGTCAATGGGGTCCATGTGAATTACCGCCTCGCAGCCAAGCTCCTCTGCGAGCTGTTGTTCGATGTTGTCTATAATATCGTGGAGTATCAGGACGTTTTCGTGGCAGGAGACCTCGGCATGGAGAGAAACCATTATTCTGCCGGGACCGTAGTCGTGAACCACCGTGTCGTGGAGACCGAGAATTTTCTCGTTTGAAAGCACTGCTTCTTCAAGCTTTTTTATAAACTCCGCGCTCGGAGGCTGACCGAGCAGAGGAGAAATGGTATCCCTTGCCGATTTGTAGCCCGCGATAAGTATGAAAACCGAAACGGCAAGACCGCATATGCCGTCGAGATACACAAAGCCCGTTAAATGACCGACGATTCCCGAAATCAGAACGACAAGCGTGGACGCGGCGTCGCTGAGGCTGTCTGCCGATGTTGCCTGCATTGCGGAGGAGGAGATTTTTTTGCCGTATATTTTGTTGTAAAGGCTCATATAAAGCTTAACCAGAACCGAGACGGAAAGTATTATAACGGTTACTAAGGAAAATTCGGGAGCGGCAGGGTTTTTCAGCTTGTCAAACGACATCGTTAAAAGCTCAAAGCCCATTAAAATAATAATGAATGAAACGATAAGCCCCGAAATGTACTCGATTCTGCCGTGTCCGAACGGGTGGTCGGGATCCGGCTTCTTGGTTGAAAGACGGAAGCCGATAAGAGTAACGGCTGACGCTCCCGCGTCGGAAAGATTGTTGAACGCGTCGGCGGTAACGGCAAGAGAGCCGGAGAGAAGTCCCGCGACAAGCTTTGCGGCAAAAAGCAGAACGTTTAAGAATATGCCGTAAATTCCGCATACGGTACCGTAGATAAAGCGTGTTTTGGGATCGGAAAGACTGTCTTTTTCTTTTACGAAACGGCTTAAAATGAATTTTAACAACTGTGAAAATCTCCTTTTTGGTTTTGAGAAAATAAACCGTCATAGCTTCACGGTTTTTGACAACGCGTCGGCGTAAATTCCGTTACTGTAAAACAGCGGAAAATATTACCGTTATTCCGTCGCCGTTTAAACATATCATAGTGGAAAAGACGAAAAAAATCAAGACGTTTTTCGAAATTTCACAAAAATTTTGAAAACCTTTAAAATATAACAAAAAAGCGTCGAGGAATGCCAATATTTTCATATAAAATTAGCCTTGATTTAAAGATAAAAACAGCGTATAATGTATAATACCAAAATTTTATTTATGAAAAGAGGTTTTTCTTTTGAGTATTTTTGACAAGGTGGGAGCTTTTTTCGGTCAGGACGTCCTGCTTTCACTCGGAGTCGCGATTCTTATCGGACTTGTGTTCAACAGACTTGTTAAGCTTCTCGGGCTTCCCAACGTAACCGGATATCTCGTTGCAGGTGTTCTGCTCGGTCCGAGCTTTTTTCAGGTTATTCCCGCCAGCTGGGTTTCCTCACTTACCCTTCTCGTTAACGTAGCCCTCGGATTTATAGCCTTTTCAATAGGCGGAGAGTTCAGGTTGTCCAAAATAAAAACTATAGGAAAAAGCGTGCTTATCATAACGCTTTTCCAGGCTTTCGTAACGACAGCTATCGTTGATATAGGACTTATGCTCTTCTTCCCGCCCGCTGTCGCGGTTTCTCTCGGTGCTATTGCTACCGCTACGGCGCCTGCCGCAACGCTTATGGTTGTCCGTCAGTATAACGCAAAGGGACCTGTTACCGATATGCTTCTTCCCGTTGTTGCGCTTGATGACGCTATCGGACTTATCGTGTTCTCTATCTCCCTTTCGGCTGCAAAGCTTATGGTTGCTACCGAAAGACCGAACGTTGCTTTAATGCTGCTTGAGCCGCTTCGTGAAATCGCGCTTTCCCTTATTGTGGGTGCGGCGATAGGCGCGGCGCTTACCTTTGGAATGGGATTTTTCCACTCCCGTTCAAACAGACTTACCTCTATTATCTGCGCGGTATTCCTCGGAACCTCGCTTGCCTCTCTCTGGCACCTTTCCTCGCTTCTTCTCTGTATGGCGATAGGGGCGGTTATGGCGAATTTCTATCCCGAAAGCGAAAAGATGCTTGATATAACCGAGCATTGGACGCCCGTAGTATTTCTCCTGTTCTTCATCATCTCCGGAGCGGAGCTTGATCTCGGAATACTTCCGACGGTCGGACTTCTCGGAGTTCTTTACATCGTTCTCCGTTCTCTCGGAAAATACTTCGGCGCGAGAATCGGTGCTTCGGTTGTACACGAGAATGCGAATATCAGAAAATATCTCGGTGTAGCCCTTCTTCCGCAGGCGGGTGTTGCTATCGGTATGAGCCAGATAGTCGTTTCGTCCCTTCCTGCCGAATACGGAACCCCGATACGCGCGGTTGTGCTTTGCGCAACGCTTATTTACGAGCTTGTCGGTCCGCTTCTTACCAAATTCGTTCTTACGAAAGCGGGAGAGATTACTAAGGGAGAGGAGCACCACGCGGTGTAACGGCTCTCGGAAAATAAAACTGAAAAAGAGCAAAAGTTTTAGAGTGAACTCTAAAAATGGGTTTTAAGCAATACGGTATATCTCGAAAGAGGTGTGCCGTATTTTTGTATTGTGGACACAAACGAAGCGCTTGTCAGAAAAAATTACGCGAAAAAGTGCGACGAAAAAAGCCATAAACCCTTAAAAGGCGACGGAAAAGGTTAAAAGTGCATAAAAATATTATAATGTATATTATATAAATACTTGACAAAATATAAATTATATTTTATAATAAATAAGTAGTGATACGAGAGAAAGTTATAGCTTATAACGGTAAGGAGGCAGAAAAATGACGGCAGAAGAAATAAAAAGCAATTACAGAGCGTACCTGAAAAAATGCAAAAGAGATATTCTCGATATTCTGAAGGACGGTCCTAAGCAGAGAAAATATATTATCGACAGCGCTGTTTCTATGTCTGATATGACCGAAGCCGAACTTAAGGACCACTCGGCAACCGGCGCCTTCGCGCTTTACAGAAGTCTTGTCGGTTCTGCTCTTGCCGATATGAAAAAATACGGTGATATAAACATCGACGAAACGGGAGTTGTTTCTCTTAAGAAAAAGCCTGCTGTCATAATCAGCGAGGCGGAGATTGCTCCGTACATTTTAAGTCTTTTACAGTCAAAGGCTATGAACGTATCCGAAATAACCGAAAAAGCGTGCATTTACTTCGGCGCTTCCGAAACACTTACGCTTGAGGACGATAAGGCGGTCAAAAAGACCGTTGAAAAGCTGCTCCCCTCACTTACAAAAAGAGGAAAGATAAGCTATATAGGCGGTAGATATTCGATAAGCTCGGATATGATACTTATGAAAAGACCTTCCTCGGTTTTTGAGGAGTTTATCTCCTTCTTGAACTCAAAGGGCGGAGAGTTTTTCGAAAGCTACTCCGCTATGCTTCTCGAAAAGTATTTTATCACCTGCGGAAATCTTGTCGATTCCTGTAACGTTATCGGCGGCTCCGACGACGGCGGAATAGACGTTATGCTTACAACAACCGATTCACTCGGCTTTGAGGACACCGTGCTTGTTCAGTGTAAACAGAAGGCAAACTCAAACGTAACGCTTAACGAGGTCAAGCAGTTCGTCGGCGCGTTTTACGTCGAAAAAGGAACCAAAGGGATTTTTATGACCACCTCGCGCTTCCACAGAGATGCGACTACGGTTATAAACGGACTTCGCGACATCGTTGCGATTGACGGAAGAAAGCTGTTTGACATAGCTAAAAAATGCTCCTGCGGAATAATCCGCGAGGGTAACGACTTTGCTGTTGACTACGGATTTTTTGGGATAAAATAAACATCGGGTTAACCGGTTTCGGAGGAAACGGTCAGCCTTCGGAAAAGAGGCTATTATAAATGACGAAAAGAATACTTACGGTGCAGGACATCTCCTGCCTCGGGCAGTGCTCGATAACGGTTGCGCTTCCGATAATTTCCGCTTTCGGAGTTGAATGTGCGATAATACCGTCAGCGGTGCTTTCAACGCACACCGGCTCGTGGAGCGGTTACACGTTCAGAGACCTCACCGACGATATGCCGGACATAATTAATCACTGGATATCTTATAACGAAAAATTCGACGGTCTTTACACGGGTTACATAGGAAACGCAAAGCAGCTTACGATTCTTACGGATGTAAGAAAGAAGCTTCTTAAGGAAGGCACTCCGATAATAACCGATCCGGCAATGGCTGATAACGGAGTACTTTACAAGGGCTTTGACGACGCTTTCGTAAAGGAAATGGCAAAATATACGGCAGGCTCGGACTTCGTTGTTCCGAATATTACCGAGGCAGCTTTTATGACCGGTATCGAATATAAAGAGAAATATGACGAAGAATATGTAAAGAGACTTGTCCGCGGACTTAAAAAGCTTGGAGCAAAGAACGTCGTTTTGACGGGAGTAAGCTACACGCCCGAAAAAATAGGCGTATGCGTAAGCGAAGGAGATAAGCTTCTTTACCACTTTGAGGACAGAGTTCCCGAAAGCTTCCACGGAACGGGAGACGTTTTTGCATCCGTATTCACGGCAAGCTACGTAAACGGCTACACAGCGCTTGATTCCGCGGCGAGAGCGGCGAAGTTCACCAGAGAAGCAATACTTTGCACCGATTCGAAAACTCACTCCTACGGAGTAAGCTTCGAGGCGGTCCTCCGGGCATATAGCCGTGATATAAAATAAGCGAAAGCGAAACAGCTTCGCAAAAGCATTGGCGTCCGTTTGCGGGAGAGTCTCTCTGCGTACCCGTAACGGTCGGAATGTAAATGTTGAGAAAAATTTTACAGTACAAAGGAAACGAAAATGGCAGGATACAGACAAACAAGAATAAACGAGGAAATTATGCACGCGCTTTCAATGGCGGTGAGAGAGCTTAAGGATCCGAGAGTGCAGGGAAGCGTGGTTACGATAACCGACGTTGAATGCGCAAAGGACCTTAAAAACGCTACCGTGTATTTTTCTTTCTTTTCCAAAAAACACACCGAAAAGGACGTAAAGACGGCGCTTAAAGGCGCGGCCGGGTATCTCAGAACCTACCTCGCGACAAAGCTTAATTTGAGAGAAACTCCTCTGCTTGCGTTCTCCTACGATAACTCGATAGAGAGAGGAAACAGAATTTCCGAGCTTCTTCGGGACGTTATGCCGACCTCCTCCGAAAAGGACGGAGCGGAGACCGACGGGGAAGAAAATTAACCGCTAAGATGAGTGAGAAGATCAAGGTCGTAGCGATAGTCGGTCCTACCGCGTCGGGAAAGACGGCGCTTTCGGTAGAGCTTGCAAAACGGCTCGGAGGGGAAATAATCTCCTGCGATTCTATGCAGATCTACCGCGATATGGATATAGGTACGGCAAAGGTAACGGAGGAAGAAGCGTGCGGCGTTCCGCATCATCTTGTAAGCTTCGTAAGTCCGAGCGAAAGCTTTTCCTGCGCCGATTACGCGACTGCCGCGCGAGAGAAAATTAAAGAAATAACCGAAAGAGGCAGGTTGCCGATCTTCTGCGGAGGAACGGGACTTTACCTTGACGGAGTTCTTACCGAAAACGAGTTTTCCGAAGCGGGAAAGGACGAAGCGTGCAGGGAAGCGCTTATGAGTAAAACCCCCGACGAGCTTTACGGGGAGCTGCTTAAAATAGATAGAGAGGCGGCGGAAAAAACTCATAAAAACAACGTGAAACGTGTGGTTCGCGCTCTTGAAATTTATTATACGACGGGTATAACGAAAACCGAGTGGGATAACCGTTCAAGAGAAAAGGAAAGCCGTTATGACGCGGTGATAATAGGTCTTGACTTTAAGGACAGAGAGACGCTTTACGAAAGGATAAACCGTCGGGTTGACGTTATGATGGAAAGCGGTCTTGTCAGCGAGGTTAAATCGCTTGACAGCGAGAGTTTTCGCGCGGGGACGGCATCGGCGGGAATAGGCTACAAGGAAATACTTTCCTACATCGACGGAAAGGTAGCGCTTTCCGAGGCGGTGGAGGAAATCAAAAAGAACTCAAGAAATTACGCCAAGCGTCAGCTTACGTGGTTTCGGAGAAACGAAAAGATACACTGGATATACCCCGATTTTCCGCAGAGCTACGGTGGCGGAGCCTCGGAAAGGTTATCCCCGTCTCTGAGCGAGGACGAATTTAAACTTATTGTAAATTATGCGGAAAATATTATAAATAATAAATAGCATTATGTTATAATTAAAAAACGGCATAAAAACAAAAGCTAAGGCAAGAGGTTTTCGTAAGAAAAACAGATTTGATTTAAAAATAGTTTTTTGCGACGGTGTTCGGGTTAATCCGGACGGAACAGTTATAACTTTTGAAGGGAGACAGGTGCTGCATGGATACGGAACAGAGAAAAGCGCTCAGCGAGTGTTTTAAGTCGGTAAGAGAAAAAATTAATATCGCGTCCGGCGGCAGAGAGGTAACGCTTCTCGCAGCAACCAAAACGGTAAGCGCCGAGACGGTAAATCTTGCGATAAAGGAAGAAGGGCTTCGGTACATAGGCGAAAACAAGGTGCAGGAGCTTGTCGAAAAGTACCCGTACATAGACAGGGGCGGTGTGGAAATTCATTTCATCGGCGGACTTCAGACGAATAAGGTAAGACAGATAGTAGACAAGGTTGATATGATACAGTCGCTTGACAGTATAAAGCTTGCAAAAGAGATAGACAAAAGAGCGGCGGCGATAGGCAAGGTAATGCGAGTGCTTGTCGAGATAAATATAGGCAGAGAGCCGGAAAAAGGCGGAATTATGCCGGAGGAAACGGAGAGCTTTATAAGAGAGGTAACTAAGTTTCCGAACGTAAGGATAGAAGGTCTTATGACTATGGCGCCTGCAAAAATAACCGAGCAGGAGTACGAAAGGTATTTTACCGAGGTAAAGGGAATTTACGAAAAAATGAAAGTCCTTAATATTGAGGGCGCCGATATGAAGATACTCAGTATGGGAATGTCGGAAAGCTACGAGGTGGCGGCGAGATGCGGAGCAAACCTCGTCAGAGTCGGAAGCGCGCTGTTCGGAAAGCGGATTTATCCGCAGAATAACACGACGCTTTGAAAAAACGAAAAAACAAAATCCAAATATAAATCCGAAGCAAAATAAGGAGGAGAAATATGAGCTTATTTAACAGCAGAAAAAGCGATCCGTACGAAGAGGAGAGCTACGAATACAAAAACGTTCAGCCGGTGGTTGAGCCCCCGATGCCGAAGGCGGAGCCTGTGCAAAGCGCAGCCGCTCTTAAAATGAAGGTGGTGCGTCCGAGCAGTCTCGGAGACGCAACCGATATAGCAGACAGTCTTAAGGCGGGGCAGACGGTTGTTCTTAACCTTGATGACGTAGATGACGAAACCGCAAAGAGAATGATAGACTACATAGCGGGAGTAATTTACGCTATCAACGGAAAGATAGAGCGCCCGTCCGACAGAACCTTCCTTCTTACACCCGACGGAGTTTCGGTAGACGCATCTAAAATATAAGCACCGGCGGGGAGCCCCCGCTGGCGTATGGCGACGGTGTTGTTTGTGCAATCATATCAAACGTCGCTAAGGCAAGGCTTTGCGGAAATATAAGCATTTATATTTGTAGGGCAGGGGCTTGCTCCTGCCGCTAAGGCAAGGCTTTGCGGAAATATAAGCATTTATATTTGTAGGGCAGGGGCTTGCTCCTGCCGCTAAGGCAAGGTTTTGCGGAAATATAAGCGTTTATTAGTATGGGAGGATATTATTCTCCCATCGGACGTCGCTAAGGCAAGGCTTCTTGAAGCATTTGGCGTATTTTTCGAGTTGTCGAAGGCGCCGGCACCTACAAATTCGCAAGAGCCTAACATACCCGCGGTTTGAGAATATAAAAAATAAAAATAAACTTAAAATATAGGAGAACCTAAAAATGGCAACCGATTTTTCAAAAACACTTAATCTGCCCGTAACCGATTTCGCGATGAGGGCAAATCTTCCTCAGCGTGAGCCCGATATGCTCAAGGCATGGTATAGCGACGATATATACAAGAGCCTTATGGAGAAGAACGAGGGTAAGCAGAAGTATATCCTTCATGACGGACCTCCTTACGCAAACGGAGATATTCACATAGGACACGCCCTTAATAAGCTTCTTAAGGACTTTATCGTCCGTTATCAGAATATGAGCGGAAAACACGCTCCTTTCGTTCCCGGCTGGGACTGCCACGGACTTCCCGCGGAGAGCGCGATAATCAAGCAGACAAAGCTTGACAGAGGCTCTATGACCGTTTCCGAGTTCCGTAACAAGTGTAAGGACTTCGTTCTTTCCTACGTTGACAGACAGAGAGAGGGCTTTAAGCGCCTCGGTATTATCGGAGACTGGGAGAATCCCTACCTTACCTTAAAGCCTGAGTTCGAGGCAAAGCAGATAGAGGTATTCGGTGAAATGGCGAAGAAGGGCTATATCTACAAGGGTATGAAGCCTGTTTATTGGTGCGCCTACGACGAGACCGCTCTTGCAGAAGCAGAGATTGAGTATAACGACGATCCTTGCTCCTCTATATTTGTAAAATTCGAGGTAACCGACGACTTCGGCGGAAAGCTTAAGAATCTTCCCGGTGCTCCCGAAAAGGTTTACTTTGTAATATGGACAACAACCACCTGGACGCTTCCCGGAAATATGGGTATCTGTCTTAACCCCGACTTTGAATACTCGGTAGTTAAGGTAGGAGACGAGGCTTACGTTATAGCCTCCGAGCTTATTGAAAGCGTAGCTAAGTCCACCGGAATCGAGGAGTATGAGGTTATAGGCACCCTTAAGGGTAGAGATATGGACGGCATGAAGGCTGCCCACCCCTTCCTTGACAGAGATTCCTACGTAATAAACGGCGCGCACGTAACGCTTGAGGGCGGAACAGGCTGCGTTCACACCGCTCCCGGCTTCGGTATCGAGGACTTTGACGTATGGCGTAAGTACAAGGACCTTCCGAAGCTTATAGTTCCGGTTGACGCTAAGGGAAAGCTGACCGAGCTTGCAGGAAAGTATGCAGGACTTACCACCGACGAGGCAAACGTAGAGATACTTAAGGATCTTAAGGAAAGCGGAGCGCTTCTCGCGGTTCAGAAAATAGTTCACTCCTATCCTCACTGCTGGAGATGTAAGAACCCGATAATCTACCGCGCAACCGAGCAGTGGTTTGCATCTGTTTCCGATATGACGAAGGACGCTGTCAAGGCTTGCGACGATATTGAATGGCTTCCCGTATGGGGTAAGGACAGAATGGTCGCCATGATCAAGGAGAGAAACGACTGGTGTATCTCCCGTCAGAGAAACTGGGGCGTACCGATTCCGATTCTTTACTGCGAGGACTGCGGTAAGTACATCATAAACGATACTACCATAAAGGCTGTTTCCGCTCTCTTCAGAGCAAAAGGCTCTAACGCGTGGTACGATCTTCCCGCGGAGGAGATAGTTCCCGGTCTTAAGTGTGAGTGCGGCTGCACCCGCTTTACCAAGGAAAAGGATATAATGGACGTTTGGTTCGACTCCGGTTCCTCCCACGCGGCGGTTCTTGAGGAGAGAGAGGAGCTTGAGGCTCCCGCAGACCTCTACCTTGAGGGCGGCGACCAGTACAGAGGCTGGTTCCAGTCGTCTATGCTTACCAGCATCGCGGCAAGAGGCAGAGCACCTTATAAGAAGATAGTAACCCACGGTTGGACGGTTGACGGCGAGGGTAAGGCTATGCATAAGAGCCTTGGTAACGCTGTTTCCCCGAAGGAGGTTATAGACGCTTACGGAGCGGATATTCTCCGTCTCTGGGTATCCTCGGTTGACTTTACCGTTGACGCAAGAATATCTAAGGATATACTTAAGCAGCTTTCCGAGGTCTACCGTAAAATCCGTAACACCGCGAGAATACTTATGGGTAACCTCGGCACCGCTGAGACCGACTTTAACCCCGATACCGATATGGTTGACGAAAGTAAGCTCCCCGATATAGACAAGTGGGCGCTTGCAAGACTTAATAAGCTTACCAAAAACGTAAAAGAAGCTTATGAGAGCTGCCAGTTCCATATCGCGTTCCACGAGATAAGCAACTTCTGTACCACCGAGATGTCCAAGCTCTATATCGACATTTCCAAGGACAGAACCTACGTTGATAAAAAGGACGGAGAGGGACGCCGCGCGGCGCAGACCACCATGTATAAGGTTCTTTCCGCTCTTACAAGACTCGTTTCTCCTATACTTGCGTTTACCGCAGACGAGATCTGGAAGTCTATGCCCCACGTTAAGACCGACGACGTAAGAAACGTTGTTCTTAACCTTATGCCCGAGTACGACGCAAGCGAGCCGTTTGCAAAGGAAGAGGCAAAGTACGAAAGACTGTTCGAGCTTCGCGACGTTGCTCTTTCCGCACTTGAGGTTGCAAGAACCGATAAGCTTATAGGTAAATCCCTTGAGGCAAAGGTAACTCTTACCGCCGACGGAGAGACCTATGACTTCCTTAACTCGTTTGACAGCGAGGAGCTTTCCGACGTATTTATCGTATCAAAGACCGTTCTTGTAAAGGGAACGACCGATAGCGGCGAGGCTCTTTCTGTAGCGGTTGCAAAGGCTGACGGCGAGAAGTGTGCACGCTGCTGGAAGCACTCCGAGGAGGCTGTCGAGCTTGAGGGCGAATACATCTGCCCGCGTTGTAAGAAGATACTGGACATTTAAGTCCGAGGCGGGTAGCACCCGCCGGCATATGGCGACTGTATTGTTTGTGCAATCACACATAATGTCGCTAAGCCAAGGTTTGGCTAAAGTTAAAAATATCTGTAGGGGAGGATAGTATCCTCCCGCCTGCGCGGGTATAGCCGTGATGTAAGATTAAAAAATCAGGCATAAGCGGTTTCGCAAAGCATTATGTGAAAAACGGCGGCAGCAAGCCACCGCCCTACGGTGAATTTCTGAAGCCGGCTCATAGATAGGAATACTTCGGTTTTTGCGAGAGCAGCGAACACAGCCTTCCAAAACGATTTTTAATAATTTAATGCAAATTACCTGAATCGGTACGTAGGGCGGGCAATCCTTTATAAAAAGGATTTATGCTCACCGCGCGATAATAACCAAGGAGTCCGAAAAACGTCATTTTTCGGCTATCCCCAAAAGATACCTCTGTTTAAAGGAATCCATTCGTGAAAAAAATAAAAATATCCATAAATAAAAAAGGAGCGATAATCGCTCTTTCGGTAACGCTTTTCACCGTTCTTGCCGACTATTTTTCCAAAATAGCGGTTATGGAAAACATGGAGCTGAGAGAAAGCATACCGATAATAAAAAACGTTTTTCATCTCACCTATATAACTAACCCCGGAGCGGCATTCGGCAGTCTTTCGGGCGCAAGATGGATTTTTATGACCGCATCTGTCTTAATGATAGCCGCCCTTACCGCGCTGCTCCTGTTCTGGGACGATAAGAGTACCCTCTTTTACGTTTCAACGTCGATGATTCTCGGCGGCGGAATAGGTAATATGATAGACAGAATATTTTACGGAGAGGTTGTGGATTTTCTCGATTTCTGCGCCTTTCCCGATATTTGGTCGTGGATTTTTAATCTTGCCGACTCCTTTGTCTGCGTCGGTGTAGGACTTCTGATGATTTACTATATTTTATCGGAGGTTAAGCACTATAAGGCTGAAAAGGCAAAAAAGAACGAGGGCGCGGAGGAGTAAAGTCCGTACTTATCCTGCCCCTGCCGAAAAGGAAAAACGGGAGGTGTTATTACGGAAGGACAGAGACTTGATATATACGTTTCGGAAACGGAAAAAATAACACGCTCCGCGGCGCAAAAGCTTATCGAAAGCGGTCTTGTTACGGTAAACGGAGCGACAAAACCTAAAAACTACAAGATAACCGAGCGCGACGAGATAGAAGTGGAATTTCCCGAACCTGTGCCGAGCGCGGCGCTGCCCGAAAACATACCGATTGATGTTCTTTATGAGGACAGCGAGCTTATAGTTGTTAATAAGCCTAAGGGAATGGTTGTTCACCCTGCGGCGGGGAACAATACGGGAACGCTTGTGAACGCGCTTCTTTATCACTGTAAGGACGGTCTTTCCGGAATAAACGGAGTTATTCGTCCGGGCATTGTACACAGAATAGATAAGGATACCGCGGGACTGCTTGTGGTAGCGAAAAACGATGCGTCTCACCTGTCCCTTGCTTCCCAGATAAAGGAGCATAAGGCTGACAGAATTTACCGTGCGGTGGTCGTCGGTAATCCGAAAGAGGACGAGGGGACTGTAAATAAGCCGATAGGCAGACACCCGTCAGACAGAAAGAGAATGGCGATAGTTGAAGGCGGACGCGAGGCTGTAACTCATTACAGAGTTATTGAAAGATACAAGGGCTTTGCGTACTGCGAAATGCGGCTTGAAACCGGCAGAACTCACCAAATAAGAGTTCATATGGCAAGTATCGGACATCCGCTTCTCGGAGATGCCGTTTACGGAGGCGGCGGAACACTGTTTGAAAAGAGACACCCGAAGGCTTTTGAGGGAAATAATTCCGGTCAGGTGCTTCTTGCCTATACGCTCGGCTTTGAGCATCCGAAAACCGGAGAATATATGAAATTCGAAACGAAAATTCCAAGGTGGCTAGTAAACTTACTTGAACTGCTTGCCATAGAAACTTTTGGAATACCCGATTCTGAAAAACAATGAAAGGGACAAAAAAATGAAGGAAAAATTTTATTTGACAACAGCGATACCGTATTGCTCGGGAAAGCCGCATATAGGTAACACCTATGAGGTAATACTTACCGACGCGATAGCCCGTTATAAGCGTCAGCAGGGTTATGACGTATTCTTCCTTACGGGTACCGACGAGCACGGTATAAAGATAGAAACCAAGGCGGCAGAGCAGGGAATTACCCCCAAGGAGTTCGTTGACGGGGTAAACGCCAAGGTTAAAGAGATATGGTCTCTCGTAGGCGCGTCCTACGATAAATTTATAAGAACCACCGACGGCTACCACAAAAATGCCGTTTCCCATATCTTCCAGAGACTTCTCGATAAGGGAGATATATACAAGGGCGAGTACGAGGCCTGGTACTGTGTTCCGGACGAGTCCTTCTTCACCGATACCCAGGTGGTTGACGGAAAATGCCCCGACTGCGGCAGACCTGTTGAAAGAGCGAGAGAGGAAGCGTATTTCTTCAGAATGAGCAAGTACGCCGACAAGCTCTTAAAGCATATCGAAGAAAACCCCGGTTTCGTTGAGCCGGAGTCAAGACTTAAGGAGATGGTAAATAACTTCTTAAAGCCGGGACTTCAGGACCTCTGCGTAACCAGAAGCTCCTTTACGTGGGGCGTTCCGGTACCGAATGACGAAAAGCACGTTATATACGTTTGGATTGACGCGCTTTCCAACTACATTACCGCGCTCGGCTACGACGTTGACGAACAGGGAGAGCTTTTCAAAAAATATTGGCCGTGCGATCTCCACGTAATCGGAAAGGACATAGTGAGATTCCACACCATTTACTGGCCTATTATGCTTCTTGCTCTTGACGTGCCGCTTCCGAAAAAGATATACGGCCACGGCTGGCTTAACTTCGGAACGGATAAAATGTCCAAGTCCAGAGGAAACGTTATGTACGCCGACGAGCTTTCCGAGCTTTTCGGTGTTGACGGGGTAAGATATTATACCCTTTCCGCAATGCCGTTTGCGACCGACGGAAGCATAACCTACGAAAGCATTATTTCGGCGTACAACACCGACCTTGCGAATAACCTCGGAAACCTTGTAAACCGTACCGTTGCTATGAATAAAAAGTATTTTGGCAAGGTTGTTCAGGAAAGAGGCGAGCTTGAGGGTACCGACGGCGAGCTTATCGAGGCTATTACAAAGGCTGCGCAGGACGTAAAGACGTTTATGGACGGATATCGCGTATCCGATGCGCTTTCCGCTATATTCGACGCGCTCCGCCGCGCAAACAAGTACATTGACGAGACCACCCCCTGGACTCTTGCCAAGACGGAGGGAATGGAAAAGCGTCTCGGTGCGGTTCTTTATAACCTTCTCGAAACGATAAGAATAGGAGCGGTTCTCCTTGCTCCGTTTATTCCCGAAACGTCGAAGAAGATACTCGCACAGATAGGAACAGACTGTGAAAGCACCGACTTTGGCGGACTTAAGGCAGGAAGCGAGACGGCAGAACCGACAGTACTTTTCGCAAGAATAGACGAAAAGGAATTTTTTGAAAAGATGGCAGAAAAAAATAAATCAGCAGAAGAGGAAAAGAAAATGGAAGAAGTAAAAGTAGAGGCAGCAGTAGCAGAGGTAGCGGAAAAAGAATACGAGCCGCTCGCACCCGTGATTGAATTTGACGACTTTTTAAAGCCCGATCTCCGCGTTGCGAAGGTCCTTGAATGTGAGGTAGTACCGAAGTCCAAGAAGCTCCTTAAGCTTCAGCTCGATCTCGGATTTGAGAAGAGACAGGTTCTTTCCGGTATAGCTAAGTTCTATAAGCCTGAGGACCTTATAGGTAAAAAGCTCGTTATGGTAGCAAACCTTAAGCCGAGAATGATGGGTGGCGAGGAGAGTAACGGTATGGTTCTCGCTTCGGGCGGACACGACGACGTTAAGGTTCTCTTTACCCACGACGACGCTGTTATCGGCGACAGAGTAGGCTGATAAGTTTAATCTACAATGGAAATAAACAACACACGGGGGCTGCTTTTTGATACCCACGCGCATTATGACGACTCACGTTTTGACGAGGACAGGGAAGCTTTGATAGCTTCCCTTCCCGAAAACGGGGTAGGCGCGGTGGTTGATATAGGCTGCTCCTTTGATACTATTCCGAAGGCGATAGCTCTTGCGGAAAAATACGACTTTTTCTATGCGAGCGTCGGACTGCACCCGAATGATGCACAGGCGGCGGAGGATAATCCGGATACGCTTAAAATGCTGAGGGAGTACCTTGCCCACCCGAAGGTGGTTGCGATAGGCGAGATAGGGCTTGACTATCACTGGGACGAGCCGTCGAGAGATATTCAGAAAAAGTGGTTTGAAATTCAGCTTTCTCTTGCCGAGGAGACGGGATATCCCGTTATTATACACGACAGAGACGCGCACGGAGATACGATGGAGATAATAAGAAAATACCCGAACGTTAAAGGGATTTTCCATAGCTTCAGCGGTAGCCCCGAAATGGCGGAGGAGCTTGTTAAAAGGGGATATTATATCTCATTTTCCGGAGTTCTTACCTTCAAGAACGCGGCAAAGCTGCCGGAAGTAGCAAAAATTGTACCGAACGACAGAATGCTTATCGAAACCGACTGCCCGTACCTTGCACCGCACCCGTACAGAGGACAGAGGAACTCCTCTATCCTTATGCGTCATACTGCGGAAAAACTCGCCGAGATAAAGGGAATGACCTACGACGAGGTTTGCGATATAACGTTTGAAAACGCAAAAAGAGTATACCGCATCGAAATATAGCCAACGGGTGCTACCCGCTTTGTGAAACCGCGTAACCTTGATTTTTAATACAAATTATATCACGGCTATACGCCTGCAGGCGCTTGCCTGCCCGCCGACAGAAAGGAATGTTTATGAATAATATCACTTTAAAGGAAGCGGCGAAAATGTTCGTCGGAAAAAGAAATATACGTCTTTTATGCCATATTCGGCCCGACGGAGATACCCTTGGATCCGCTTTCGGACTTAAATATAT
>JAZRDX010000008.1:0-46160 GCA_045660565.1 Eubacteriales bacterium | reverse complement strand
CGGGAGTGGTTACCATTTTAAGCAGTATTTCAAGGCAACGGTAAAAGCCGTCGGTACAGGAAAAGAGATACGCCGTACGGTCGGTCGAGGTATAGGCGTTGGCATCAGCCCCCGCCTCGGCAAAATCCTCAAAGCTGTCGTGTCCGTCCTCGGATTCAAACATTTTATGTTCAAGAAAATGAGCTATTCCCTCGGGGACAACGCTGAAACCACCGTCTCCCTTAAGCATGAAAACGTTATCGAAAGAGCCGTAGCGCGTACCGAAAACGGCATAAGCGGTTGAAAACGGCTTTTTTGAAATGTATACCGTAAGACCGCTTTTATGATTTATTTTCAGGCAGCTTTCACCGATTACCTCACTTTTAAGCTGCTTCATTTCATTGCAGTTCATAAGCACACCCTACCCTTCGATACCGTTAAGGAAATAATTTATAACAGGACGCACAGCCTTTGCCACATCGGAAACCGCACGCGCATCGGTGTTTTCAACATCTGCCTTGCACCGCTCAATATCGGTATGCCTTCCCGCGATACGTCTGTTAATATACCACGAAGCATAGCGGAGAGGACTGTCGCAGGTTGAATTATAACCGCTTACTATACCGAGCCTTGCCGCGTTAAGCTCCTCGTCCGAAATATTTTCCGGATTTCTGAGAAGCTCAAGCTGACGCATTATCTCGGTCCTTGCTTGGTCAAGGTTTTCACGGTTGATTCCGCTACGCACGTACATAACGTTAAGTCCGATATTTTGTGCCGAGGCGCAGTAGTAGCAAAGCTGAAGCCTTTCTCTTACATTGGTAAAGAGACGGCTTACGGGAGAACCTCCGAATATCTCGTTAAAAACCTCGATAGCTCCCGTTTTCTCTCCTAAGTCGGGCATGGAAAAGCCCATAACCATTCTTCCCTGTGTCGCCGATATGTCCTCGGTTATACATTTAAGCTCACCGTCAAAGGACGGCTTTATAACGGTAGGACGGGGAAGCATCTCCGCCTCGTCTCTGTCCCTAGTGAGCGAGGTAATGAAATCGATAGCCGTTTTCTCGGCGCTCGCCGTAAGCTTTCCCGCAAAAACAGCCTCGATAGGGCATTTTTTCAGTATAAAATCAAGCTTTTCATAAAGAGACCTCGGGGTAACGGCGGAAACCGCCGCCTCGGTTCCGAGAGCATCGCACGCGGCGGGAATATCACCGAGCATAAGGGTGTTACATCTCGAAAGCGCATAGGTATCCTTATTGTTTATACGCGCTCTTATCTTATCAATCTGACGCTTTTTCTCGCTCTCCGTAAAGGAAGCGGAAAGGACTCCGTTTTCTGTAACCGGCTCGGTGAGAAGCTCGGTCATAAGAGCGCTTACCTCTCCGAAAACGTCAAGCTTTTCGTTTTTCGGAAGATAGTCGTTACAAAGGAAATACGCACCGACCTTAAAAACGAGCGCGGACGACGTTTTGGTAGCCGAGACCTCGATGCTCGGATCGTATATCATACCTATATGCTTTGAAATAGCGGAAACACTCGGGTGCTTTTTCGTTCCACGGAGAAGAACGCTTGCAAGAACACTGCACTCCGAGATATTCTCATCGCTGAGCGGCAGCAAAAAATTCACCGCAAAATAATTGTTTTTAAATTTATCGGTGTTAATTATACCGAGAGACGCGCCTTTACCGAGCGCTCTGTTTTCAACCTTCATAAGTCAGCCTTCCACAAACGTATAATATTTCGTATTATATTCTAACATACAATAATGTATAATTTAAGAACATTTTAAATAATAACTATTACTTTTTTATTTTTCGGGAACATCTTTCCCTTCGTTTCAACAGGTATATTTTTAAAACGACATTCCTTCGTCCGCTCGTTCACCGAAGCCGCCCTTCGGAAAAACAACGTCTGCACGTTTCGGCAAAGCCTTTTACCTCCCGTTAATTTCAAGAAATCCCCTGTCTGCTTCCTTCATTCTGTCAAGGCAGTGAATATAAAAAGGATAGCGATATTCATTTTTTGTCTCTTTACCGTCCTCATCGCTTCTCTCGCCGTTCTTTGTATATGCGGCAGGGAGGCAAACATCAAATATTTTTCTGTCCGAAAACTGCTCGGCGTAAGCTTTCGCCGCAAGTGGCAGCTTTTCTCCTTTAAGCTCTCCCACCTTAGCAAGGAAAATCATTTTAGAAAAGAAGGAGCGCGGAACCTGCCTTCCCATAGCTGCTCTCAGATCGGAAATGAAGCTTCCGTCTCCCGTATCGGACAATTCAGCACCGATAAAACCGGAAAGTATCTCCGCGTGGCGCCGCTCCACCTCCAGCTCTGTTTTTATAGCGCTCTCACAGCTCTCAAAGAAGCTTTCTTCCTTTAGCTTTGCCTGAAGATATTCTCTTTCTCTTTCATTTTTAAAAATCTGCACAGCGAAAATCACACCGTCATCAACACTTTGCTTTAAAACCGTAAGCTTATCTCTGCCTAAGGTTCTGCTGAAGCAGTCGAGCCCCGAAAGCTCCGTTACGTCCCCAACCTCTAAAGCCTTTCCCTTTTCGTTTAAAACAAAAATCTGCGTTGCACTTCTGTATTTTGCGTCCGCAAGCGTAACCCTTATAAGCTTTGCGCGAAGCCTCGGTACAAAGGTAGTTACTACCGACTTTACCTCGGTAAACGGATTTTTTATAAACTCTCCGTAGCTTACGTTTCTTCCGTTTTGTAAAAAGGTACAAAAACCGTTTTTCAGTCCACCGCCTGCGCAAAGGCAGTGGGAAAACATTTCCGGCTTTGAGCTAACGTTTGCTTTAAACCTTCCGTATCTCTTCGCTTCCTCCATAAGCTCTGAAAGCGTGGTTTCCGAGGTAAGCCTTCGTACAAGCACTGACGAACGCTTCACCTCCTCGCATTTTTCCTTATCATCAGACAAAAAGAGGCTTACCTTTTCGCCAAACATTTTTTCGGCTTTAGCAAAGGCGCGAAAATTACTGAAAATTAAGCATACGGAGATTTGCGTAGCCATCGAGGTTGCTTTCACAAGAGCGGTAAGGAGCGAAAAATCACTGTCAACAATATAACATATTTTGACTACTGTTAGATTGTTATTAATAGGTATTTGTCTTGTTATCCTTTGAAAGTATGCAACAAAAGGAATAACTTGCGTATCCACACCGCGCTCGGAAAAGCGCGTCTTCACCGGTAAAAGCCCCTTGCCTAACAGCAACGCTTGCCTTTTCTTTTTCTCCGATTTTCTTTCTTTTGGTGTCGTAAAATCGGTTTTCTCTGCTGTCATTCTTGATAAATAAGAGCTTCTTGCCCCGAACACGGGATCGCATAAAAGATAATCCCTGATATTACCGTGAAAACAAACGTTGCTTGCTACCGCCAGCACGCATAAAGCATTTTCCACGTCTTCAAAACCCCTCGCTCCAAAGGATATATCGGCTTCATTTTCAGATAGTATCATTTCCATAAGCTTTGGCAACGCATAATTTTTGTTGATATTCAAAACAGCCTTATTACAACACATTGCAACATATACATTATCATTATTAACAATTCTTGTCGTAATTTGCTTTTCTAACCTTAAACGTAATTCCTTTACACGTAACCCGATAGGCCAATACAAGGAATTCAAAAAGGCAATCCTTGAATACACCGCGGTTACCGCAGTAATTAAAAACAACAGCTTTCCTTTATCAGTATTCTTATCCTCACACAGCGTTTCTTCCTCTATTATATCAAGCAGTGTTTCAGAGCTTTCAATTAGCTCTGCGTCTCCTAAAAAGCCAAAGCCCCTCATTGCTATAAGCGCAACCAAACACTCCGCCGCTTCTGTTTCATCTGCTACCGATATACAGTTCTTCTCTATTTTACCGTTAAAAACACGGCTTGCCGCAAGCGCTGCGCGGTAAGAAAAGCGTGAAAAATCCTTTCTTCGTTTAAACGGCGCTCCCGTGGAGAAAGGCTCCTTGTTCGGAGCTAACACCTTATTCAGAGGATTATTTAAAACGTAAACGCTTTTTAAGAGAATACAGTCTCCTTTCGGTGTAAAGCTTTTTTCCGTTACACCTATTCTTTCTAGCTTAATACTACGTGCTTTTTCTCTTATATAAAGACCTTCAAGAAAGGAAAACGTTTTTTCTCTTTTTCCGGAATTTAGCGCTCTCTTTTTTATATTAAAGCCCCTCTTTCCGCTATTATCCGATATGTCGCTTAATGAATTTGCAACATAATCAGAGTACGGCGCGTTTTTAATATACGGAAACACGTTTTTCCCTGTTGCGGCGGCAATCTTTAACAGCGCATTGATTCCCCCCGCCTCAATCACTTTGTCAGAACCCGAAAAAAACAGATATTCATATTTATCAGGAACATTTCCCAGTGTATAGTAATCTGCCATATTTCCAGCTATAAGATCGTTAAGCGCACCGTATGCTCCGTTTTCACAGCAAAAAGCCTCACTTTTTGATCGATTTACGTTATACCGTCGCGCTCTTACCACAACAAAAAAGCTTTCCTTATATTTTTTGGGGAGCGCTCCGTAGCATCTCGACACAGCTTCGATTATCTCACGGTCTCCGTGAGATTTATAACACGGAGAACCGGGAAGATCAATAACGGTTCCGTATACAGCGTCTTCAAAATAGTTCGACAGATGCAAAAAAACGGCTTTATGAACCGCTTTTTCAATGCATAAGGTTACATTTCTATTTATCTTTGTAAATACGGCAACCGCTATTTTTTTCATTTTTCGCACCTTTCACGCCAACATTAATACATAGAAAAAACGCCATTAAGGCTACTTTCGATACAAAACCGAAAGCCTTTACCTTATTATGGCGTTTTTTCCGTTTTTTATTGACGTATTGCTTCTTTATTTTTGACGGTGCTGATTTTTCCGTGCTTTATCAACTGTAATAAGCAAATCTCACAAGAATTGCGCGCTGATTTTTTGTGCTTTACCTACGTGTAATAAGCGAATTTCCAAACAGCTCACACTGATTTTACAGGCTGTGTGCCGCTTTACAAGCTTAGGCTACGATATTATTTAACCTTTGCTTCCCATAAAAAGAGCCATTATAAAAACCACTACCGTACCACCGAAAGCTGTACCTAAAACAAATCCAAGCATATCTTCTCCTTTATATATACTATGTAACCGCAAAAGAGTTTGATATGCAATATGTTATTAACTAAAATTCTATCTAAATACGTTACCGATAACCAAAGCTACGCTGTTTTTTAGGAGGCCTTGGGAGTTAAATCTGATTATTCAAATAAAGTTTTGGCTTTTTTTCGATAAATTATACGCGTTTGTAATCTTTTCCGTAAATTTCTTTTTATCCACACGTCATACAAAAACGTAAAAACGTATCATTCAGCACTGCTTTCGATTAAATAAAAACGAGGCATCGGTTATAAACCGACACCTCGATTTTATTGTTCTTTTTTCCGTTTTTCAGTATCGGATGTACTGTCAGCCTTAACCGGTTATACCGGAACGCTCAATACCCTCAACCAGATATCTCTGACAGAAGAGGTATACTATAATCAACGGAGCGATTATCATAAGACCGATGGTGTTCTGAGCCGCAGCCTCAGCGATCTCCTTCGCGTGCTCTGTGTTAAGAGACGGAATGGTTTTACCGATAAGGTGAGGAAGCAGATACATCTTATTGTTGCTGTACAGAAGGTCGGTATAGAATTTATCCGTCCACTGCCAGGAGAACGAGAACAGGAAGATGGTAATCATCATAGGTACCGAAAGGGGAAGAACTATCTTGATGAAGGTTCTGAAAACACCCGAACCGTCTATGTATGCTGACTCTTCAAGCTCGTCGGGAACGCCTCTGAAGAACTGACGCATAAGGAAGATATAAAGTCCGTTCTTAAACGCAAGTCCACCGAATGAAAGGATTATAAGCGGCCAGAGTGAACCCGTAAGGTCGACAGAAGTTATTCCACCGAGAACATCAAACGACTCTGTTACTCCGCCTCCGAGCAAGTTAAGTAAACCGTAGATATCAAAATACTTGAACTTAACGAAAAGCGCAAGCTGTATCGTTGAGTGAGGTACTATCATGGTAAAAATAACAAGCATAAAGAGGAGCTTTGAACCCGGGAACTTAAACTTAGCAAATCCGTATCCGATAACACTACAAACAAACGTCTGAACCAATGCGGTTACAAGCGAAAGCAGGAAGGTGTTAAGAAGTGCCTGGAAATACTGAAGGTCTACTATAATAGCCTTATACGTATCAAGCGTCGGATATTTAGGAATAAGCTTAACAGTAACGTCAACGAAGTCCTTTTCGCCCATGAACGAAGCCATTATCTTCGAGAAGAAGGGGTAAAGTATGATGTAAGAAATTCCAAGGAGAAGAAGGAAGCGAAGCATACGCCAAAGCAGAACACCGACATATGATATGTTCAGGTACTTGATCTTCATTCTCTCAAGTCTGGAGGTTCTTTCAAAATCAACAGTAATTTTATTTTTGCTCTCCTTAAGTATCTTGGGAGCGGTATTAACGTTATTATCCATTTTTCAAAACCTCCTTTCTTAAGAATCTCTCTTCTGGTAGAATACGTAAGTCTTTAGCAATATCGCAACAACTGCAACCATTGCAACTATAACTGCGAAGTACAGCCACGCCATTGCCGCGGAAACCGGTTGGTCTTCAAGATATTTATTACTGATATACTTCATGACCGCGTTGCTTTCCGAGGTGAACGAGTCGATAACCGTATATATCGCATTAACAAGTATCATCGGGCTTATCATAGGAAGGGTTATCTTCCAGAACGTCTCCCAGGTTGTAGCGCCGTCTATCGAGCAGGACTCGTATATAGCGGGCGAGATTGACTGGAGTGCCGCAAGGAATACGAGCATCTGTACACCGCAGCGTTCTATGATACCGGCTATACTGTTAACAGCTCCGATAACGTAAACCGCTATCTCGTTACCGACCTTCATATTCGCGAACATCTTTTCTATGCTTTGCGCGCTTATTCCAAAGCCTCCGCTTGCAGCACCGGTATTAATACCCTGGCTCTGGTCAGCCATGTAGTCGTTAAACGAAGCTGTGTTGGATGCTATGTGTCCCATAAGCCCGGTAGAACAGATAACAGGTATAAAGAATATAGCTCTGAATGCCGCTCTTCCGAGAACCTTCTGGTTAAGTATTACCGCTACGAAGAGCGAGAATATAACTATAACCGGAATGTCAATTACCATTCCCCTTATACCCGACACAAGCGTCTTAGTAAAGCTTGCGTCCTCGAAGAGTGCCTTTTGGTAGTTCTCAACTCCTATGAACTCAAAAAGGTATCCACCTGCCTGAGGCTTCATTGAGGAAAGCGAGTATCTAAATGATTCTACTATAACGGGAAGGTATATAATTACAAGACCGAGAATAAACGGAAGAACGAATATCCATCCGCTTTTTGCCTTTCTCTTATCAAGAGAGGCTGCTTTTTTGCGGCGCTTTTTGGTGTTTTTCGGACGCGGTGCCGCGGGTGCCTGTATTACTTCAGGCTGAAGTTTTGCTTCATTATCCATTTTACTGCCTCCCTTTATTTATAAGATACCGTTTTACCGGTTTCGGAATTTGAATCGAAGAAGTCCTTCGACTGAACTTCAAGCTTTGCTTTTACGTAACCGTCGGAGTCAACTACAAGGTTGGTTCCGTTTCCTACAACGATATTTCCAAACGAGTCTACTGTCCAGTTTCCTGCGGCGTTCTTTTCAACAACGATTTGTTTGCCATCAACAGTGATAACAAGGTTCGAAGCATTCATTTCGTCGATCGTTATACGCTCGCCGTTAGCATCAAGCTTGTAGGTGTTTACTTCAACGTCGTAGTTGTTGTAGTTAAGGAGGAACCAATGCTTATCGCCGTTATCGTTAACGTACTCAACGTAAACAACGCTTCCGTCATTTATGTCAAGGTTGATTCCGGAAAGGAGTATGTTCTTGTACTCCTCAAGCTTTGCGTCATTTTTCTCGGTATTGTAAAGCTCGGTATAGTTCTGAATATCAGCGTTTATAGCGTCAATATCAATTCCGTAGTTCTCTAAAATCTGATTACGCTCAGCTACATCGGGGTAATCCTCAACTATTCTGTCGTAAACAGCCTTCTTCTCTTTTGCGTCGTTAAGCTTTGCCTCATACTCAGCGAGCTTTTCAGCCTGCTGTCTCTTAGCATCCGCTTCGATGTTCGCGCTCTCGGTATCTGTGAGCTTACGCTTACAGGTTACAAAGAGATGGTCGTTTATAAGCGACTGCTGAACGTCCTTAAGAGCGTTATTAAGCTTATCGTAAAGTCCTACAGAAACTACATTACCGGCCTCGTCGTAGGTGGTAAGGAGCTTCTCCTTCCAGATCTCATATCTTATAGCGTAATACTTGGAAAGCTCTTCGTCCTCCTTAAGTATCTCAACGTTATCGTAGGAGAGCATCATGTAAAGCGTTGCTCCGTTTTCGATAATCTTAAGAAGCTCGTAGTTCATATCGCCCGCCATATTGGTAGGCTTTCCTGCGAATACAACGTAGCCGTGGAAGGTCATTCCGAAGAACGGGATAGCCTCACTGGCGCCGAGGTAACGGCTGGAATCAAGAGGAGCATTAAGTACAACGGACGCGTAAGGAATGGTATATGCGTTTCCGGAGTCTACCATAACTGCGCCATATTCTTTTTTAAGTCTTTCAAGAGTTTCAATGGTGTACTTCTTAGCATCCTCACGGTTGTACGGGTCGTCTCCGTCAAAGTCGGAGTTAAGCTCAGAACCGAGCGTTCCTGCGGAAACAAACGTGATCTTATCCTCAAGGAGAGCGTCGAAGGACTTATTGAATCTATCGAAAAGGCTTCTGAATACGCTGGACGAAATACAAATCTTTCCCGTGGTGGTAAAGGTCTGAAGAACAGCGTCGTAGGTTCTCTTTGTGGTATAACGGTCGTCGATAGTCTTTACCGCGTCGGTCTTATATGAGAAACCGTCAAACGCTGCAGTCTCACTCATATAAACAAAGTCGAAGTCGGGATATACACCGATTCCCTTTTCAGCCGCATACGTAAGGAACTCTCTGAAGCCTGCGTTTCCGCCTGCTTCTCTTTCAAACTTAACCTTCGAAGGGATGGTTGCCTTCATACCGCCGTTGGTATATCCGGTAAGTCTGTAATTTACGTTTGTGATCGGAGACTTAGCGGTTTCAAGCTCCGTGGTCATTGCTCTGAGATCATCAAAGGATGTAAGAGCTTTTTTAACGGTTACGGGGATACTGAGAACCGTTTCATCGGTTTCGGTTACACCGAACGCTTCGATGTAAAGCGGTATATCCTCCTTAGCGTCCTCTATGCGCTTGATGTCTCCCTTGTTTTCAAGGAAGTCTCTGTATGCCTTTGACATTCCGACGTAGCTTGCGTCGTAATACGTTCTTTCAGGGTTTTTACCCGGGTTTTCCGCGTCGGTAAGCATAATGTAGTTAATTCTGAAGGAATCAGTATACTTACGGTCAGAAACAACGGTAAACGTATCGCTTCCGCTAATTGAAATTGCTTCGGCAAGGTTATACTTATCCTGAGGTCTCGGTGCAAGCTTACAGTACGCTGAATTGTACATAAACTTGCTGTCGCCCTCGTGGTTAGTGAATATACTTGCAAGAGCATCTCCCTCAGTAACTATCGCAAGGTATCCTGTGGAATACTTCTTGTCAACAGTTCCGGGAATAGTTGCTACTTCACTTCTCTTCTCATTGGTGGTAACAACACCGAATACAGGCATTCTGAATACCTCTTGGTTTGCGTTACCTATCTCCTGATACGCGTAGTCCTGTCCGTAAACCGCTCCACCTCTGTTGTAGTAGCTGGAGAGGTCTTCGAATCTTACAAGCGCACCGGATCCGTCGGGGAAGAAGGTGTAGCCTTTGTAGTTGCTTGCGCCCGCGCCCATATACTTAAGAAGGGTTATGTCGGTGAGCTGATAGTTACTTTCGTCAAATGTAAGTCCGTTTGCGGGGAATCTTACTTCAACTCCAACGTCTGTAATGTAGTACTCAAGAGCCATCTTGAAGTTAGCCGGTGCTACCGCGCTTCCCTCGTAGCCTGCTTCCTTGTGGTCCTTATCAAGCTCTTCGAAGGTGTAGTCGGGGCAGTAACGTCTGATTATAGACTCAATCTGTTTCTTTTCACGTCCGTTGGTATTCTCGTGGAGAAGGTATAACTGCTTCTCTTTAAGAACGGGGTACTTTTCTACCTTGCTACTGTATTCGTTATACAGTCCGTAGAAAGCGGTAAGCTTTGAATAAGGCGTGGTAACGTCGTCAATATCGGGGAAGAGCTCAAGAAGAGGTGCCTCGATCATTGCCTTGAATCTCGTTGCGGTTATTGCCATCGGAACGAGAATACGGGATTCTTCCTGTCCTATGGAGTATTCTATACGAACTCCACCCTTAAGCTTTCTTATGCTGATCTGGTTAAGAAGAGCGGAATGCGTAAAGGAGTTGTAGGTTCCGGTAGAACCGCTGATGCTGGAATAGTTTATAATTACCTGGCTGAGAAGCTCTACCTTTCTGTCGTAGGATATACGGGTATCCTCCGCGGTATCGTAAGGAGTTGTGAAAAGTACGTTTCCTGTACTCTTGTCCTTAAGAGCTACCTCTCCGGTAATCTCGTCAACGTAAAGTTCAAAGTCTCCCTTCGAGTTATGAAGCTTCATTGCGGAAAGTCTTGCCTCTTCGGTAAGGAACTTTGTCTTTCTGTCCTTGTTTTTAGCCTGCGTATAGTAGTTCTGATAATACGTAGCATTGAACTTCAGCGAGCTTTCGTTAACCTCACCCTCTGCCGCCATTACGGGAAGCATTGATAAAGTTGCAAGCATAGTGATTACAGTTAAGATTGCAAGGAAGCCTGACAATGTTCTGTGAAATATTCTTTTAGTGCTGTTTCTCATTTTTGCCGTCCTCCTTTTACAATCTATAAGTAATTTCCGTAATTATGTTGGTAACGAGACCGAGCATATCGGAAACAAGCGACGCAAACAGTATGAATATGAACATTATAACTGCCATACCGCCTATGGTACCAAGGCTCGTCGCTATATTTTTGACTATCGAATAGTCGTGAGTTATCATCTCTCCGAAGAATATAAGAAGTCCTACCCAAACAAACGCAAAGGTTGTTAAGAGGGTTATAATTCCGGATTCAGCGGAGGAAAGGATGTGGGTAAGAAGCGTTGCGGGAATTATAAGGAACGGAAGCGGTGCAAGCGAATAACCGGTTGCAATAAAGATGTCCTTTGCGCTTCCCTCACCGTCAAACAGTGTGGTAAGACACCAGTTGGATACAACCCAAAGCAGAAGCGGTATACATACTGCAAGGCACTGTGCTCCGATACTGGAGTAAACTCCTCTCGGGTTATACATATAAGAACGTCCTACGCTCTGATACGTAAATACAAGAACCGCAAGTCCCGTGTAGAAGAGGGCTCCTTTAAACGAACCTCTCTTTTCATGCTTAAGATCCCAGAAGCCGTCAAACGGATGGAATATAAGATGGATGGCAAAGAGAAGCTCCTGTCCAAAGGTTCTCTTACCTCCGGAAACTGCCGTCTTAGCGTTAACCTTCGCGGCAAACTTAAAGAACCACGAAAGAGCAAATACAACAGCTACAACTACTATCGGGATTACAATAATATACTTAGATACCCAGTCTTTTCTGAACATCTTAAACGCCTGAGAGTATCCCGCCGTGTTATATGCGTAGGAGTACTGCTCCATAGCGCCGTTGTAATCACCGCTACGGTAAAGAGATTTAGCTATTCCGATGTAAGCCGCGTCGAAGTTGATGTTACGCTGAAGTATCTCGCTGTAATCGTCAACCGCTTTTTCGTATTCACGGTTATTATCGTTGCGGAGAGCCTTTATAAGAAGGTCGCCGTAGTCCGTTCTGGTATACATCGCTACCGTCGGGTTTTTACTGTAAATATCGAGGATAAGCAGGTTGTCATCCTGATACGCTATCGCCTTGATGCTCTCAAGGTTTCCGAGCTGCTTTCCCTTATCACCGAAAGCAAAGAGAAGGTTACCGTTCTTATCATAGGTAAATATTCTCTGACGCTGACGGTCGATAATAGACCATGTTCTTTCAGGTCCCATAGCAACGTCGATTATCTTGGACGGTCCCGTCGGGCTTCCGTCAAAGGAAACATTAGCAACCTTAACCTCTCCGGACGGAGGATAGAAACCGGTACGGTTCATAACGTCCTCACCCGCTGTGTTAAGCTTTTTAACCGGAGCGTAGTTAGACGAGGTTGAGCGAGACTCAATAGCCTGCTGCTGTTTAGCTTCGTTGATATTAGATGTGGTAGCGTAGATGAATCCGCTTTCATCAATGGCTATGTTGTTATACTCGGTAGAAACGTAGGTCGCGGACTGCGCTCTCTGCTCTGCTGTCTGGAAGGTTCTCCAGAAAATATCAAGCAGGTTAGCAGCAACCTTCTGAGCTCCGACAAATCCCTGGAACTCGCCTTTAAGATCCATCGAGATAATTCCCATGTACGTAGAAGATGAAACTACGTATACGTGGCTATCGTTAGATGCAACCGCTACGGGAGTGTAGGAAGAACCTGCCGGGAAAACCTCAGCCTCAGGCGCACCTATTATGCTATGGAAGGTGGGCTGTGTACGGCCGCCGTTTTCTCTGTTGAATACAACTATTCTGGCGTTCTTAGTATCCGCGATATAGATTTTGGTCTCTGTAACACAAAGTCCGCCGGGAGAGTTAAGGACGTCGTTTGCACCCATCGAGTTGGTAAACCCTGAGATTTCATAGAGATAGTTAAAATATCTGTCAAGAACAACTATTCTGTCGTGCTTGATTTCGATCATTTCCGTGCTGCCCGTCGTTCCGGAGCTGACGAACTCCGTACCGCCATCACATATATAAATGTTACCGTCGGGGTCAACAACAAGGTCCTTAGGCTCGTAAAGTCTCTTTCCCGAGAGTGCCGTTATTCCGGTTGAAACGGAGTCGTAAACTCTCTGAGGCTCGTAAGCGTTGGGAGACGAAAGCTGTGTTCCGTCTATCGAATAGGTATACGTGGAATACGCAGATGCGTATATCGGAAGGAGAGTTATAACCAGGGTAAGCGCACATATAACAAATCCGAACAATACTTTTCTTTTTCTTATATTCATTACTCGCTCCCCTTTCTTTAATCCTTCATTCCGGAAGATGCCATCGTTTCAACCATCTTACTCTGAGTTATAATAAATACCGTGATCGGTACGCTCATCATTATAACGGCCGCAGCAGCTCCCGCACCCTGTGTTCCCGATGCGGAGATGATGCTGTTAATAGCATTATCGAATGTTTTTAAGTTTTCACTGTAAACGTAGCTCGATGCACCGACGTTCCAAACCTGCTGGAAAACGGTGATCATAAGTGTAAGCCACGCGGGCTTAACCAGAGGCATAACGAGCGTAAGGTATATTCTGAATTCCGAGCAACCCTCAATTCGCGCCGCCTCGATCATTGAGTCGGGAATTGAAGAGTCTATAAAGTTTTTCATAAGGTACAGACCGAGGGTAGATGCCCAGATCGGAACTATAGAAATCGTATACGTGTTAAGCCAGTTAAGCGAAACGAAGATGATAAAGTGCGCAATTCCCGTAACCGTAGAGGAAATCATAAGCGAATAAACTATAAGCTGGAATATTCCGTTTGCTCCGGGGAAGCGAACCTTGGAAATCGAATACGCCGCCATAGAACCTATAATAAGACATCCGACGGTAGCGCCGAGCGAAATAAATATCGTATTGAATATGTATCTCGAAATCGGAACCCACGTTGAAGTCATTGACGCGAAAAGGTCGATAAAGTTCTGGAACGTCGGTTTTATAACGTAGAAGTTAGGCGGTGTAAGGAACATTTCTCCTATCGGCTTGAATGCCGTTATTATAAGATAATAAGTAGGAAGAAACATAAATATACCGAATATCGAAAGTATAAGGGTAATGGTCGTATCTCCGCCGACGCTTCGGTTAAGAACGACGGCGTGCTTTCTTGTTCTCAGTTTTTTCATACTCAGTTACCTACCTTCGACAAAGCATTTTTAATAAATATGTTCGATCCGAACATAAGTATAAAGAGCACGATTGATATACAGGAAGCGTATCCAACCTCATATCTTGCGTTCAGGTAGTCTGCCATATGATGCTGAAGCGTCCATGCGCAGTAGTCGGTAGAGGGGTTTCCGCAGAGCGCGTCAACTATTCCTCCGAATCCGAACGCACCGGTAATAGCAAGAACCGCACCGAACATAAGAATGGATTTCATTGAGGGAAGGGTTATGTACCAAAGCTCCTGCCAACGGTTTTTAACACCGTCAACCGCTCCCGCTTCATAAAGGCTTCTGTCAACGCCCTGAAGACCTGCGATAAATGAAAGGAACGCAGTTCCGAGAGACGTCCAAATAGAAACTACTATACATACGGGAACTATGTAAGTTACGTTCTGTAAGAATACTATCGGCTTTGATATCAAACCGAATTTCATCAGAACTCCGTTTGCAAGTCCGTATATATCTCCCTGGAATATAAGCTTCCAGACGAGGTAAGCGGAGCCTGAAATGGAAGGTCCGTAGAATATAAACGTTGCGAATGCTCTTACCTTCGGAGCAAGCTCGTTTATGAACCATGCAAGAAGGAAGGAAAGAATATACGAAAGCGGTCCTGTTGTTAACGCAAATATAAGCGTGTTCTGGAACGCTGTGAGGAAGAGGTCATCTTCCAGGAAAAGACGAATGTAGTTATCCATGAAACAAAATTCCGGAAATTCGAACATATTAAAGTTGGTAAAGCTTAAAATGAACGACATAACAACCGGAACGATGGTAAAGGTTGCAAACATAAGAAGGAACGGGCCAACCATAACATATCCGGACCACTTACGCTTCATTTCGCGTCTAGTGTATTCCCATCTGCTGATAGTTTTGTTGACGTACGGTACTTCTTCAGTCGCTACTTCGTCCTGTACAACCGTTGAATTATCAGACATAGTCGCTATCTCCTATCTTAATTGTATAATATTCGTTCCCACGTAGGCCGCACTAAGCGGCTTACGTCGGGACAGTGTTTTTAAATCTTCTTAATTATTATTTACTTGGCGGGTACTATCTCGTCGGTATAATAATCAATGTATGAAAGGTGATATTCCTTGCGCTTACGCGAAAGCTCCTTGTCTATATCAACGACGTAGTCAAGGATCTGGTCAACCGCGTTTGCCTTGGTGTTATAAACAGCAAGGAACGCAAAGTTTACGTAACGACCGATGTTATAATCACCGGGGTTGTACGGAATACCTTTAAGGTGAGGGATCTGCTCAAACATCGCTTCTCTCTCTGCATCGGTCCATGCCTGCTCAAGAAGAGCGTTGAGGTTCGCGGTGTTGTACTTTACGGTAGTGTTGGAGGATACAGCAAGCTGCTGTCTTGCAAGTCTTGCCTGTGCCTCATCATCGGAATACCATTTGATGTATTCCCATACGTGCTGGGGATTGTCGCTTCCCTTAGGAATTACGATACCTTCAACGTTAAGTATGGAAGAACGGTCAACCGTTCCGTCGCCCTTGTCCCAACCGATAAGAGGCTCTATCGTCCACATTCCACGAAGCTCATAGTAGCTCATGAAGGTATTGTAGGTAGTCCAGTTAGCAACAACGATCGGAATCTCACCGGTACGGAAACGGGTAAGGTCGTAGTTAACAGGAAGCGAATAGTCGTTAAAGAGTGAGCAAAGCGTATCAAATGCCTCAAGACAGGTTACGCTGTTATTGAATCTCTTATACTCGTCAGCATACATCTTCTCGCCCATCTGGTAAAGAAGCATCTGGTAACCGGCAAGAGAGGTCTGCATACCCATCGTCATGTGGTTATTCGTAAGCTTAGGAAGAACTGTAAGAAGCTCCTGCCATGTTCTCGGAGGCTTCAGGTCGTACTGAGCAAACACGTCGACACGGTAGAACGCCATTTCGTAGTTCATGGTGCAGGGAATAAGGTAGGTCTTACCTTCAAGCGATACAGCTTCAAGAGCCGCATGCGAGAATTTTACGTTAAACTTACCGGTTTCCTCGTAAACCTTAGGATCGGGAACAACGAAATCGTTTACAAGTCCGTCGTCGTCAAGGGCGGTCTTCGGACAAAGCTCGCTGAATCCGGGGTAAACGTCATCGCCTACGTTCTTGCCCTCGGGTATCTTTCCTTTTTCAAGGTCTGCCTCGGTGTACTTAGCACTGAGGTCCTCAACCGCATGACGAAGTCCCCAAGAAACCGCCGTACCCGACGCCATCATCGCAACGTCAGGTCCAACTCCCGCAAGAATTGATTCCTGAAGTCCCTGCGCAACATATCTGATGTTAACAGCTATATTGGTGCCCGGTGTAAACGATGAATCAATCATCGTACGGAGTATAAGCGCATCCTCACGGCTGGTGGTGTTCCACATAAGAATGGTGCCCTTGTAATCCTTGGCATCCTTATCGCTCTTAAATCCTATAACGTTATAGTCCTTGAAGAAGCTGGCTACGAACGCCTTTGCCTCGTAACCCATAGCGTAGAAGAAGCCTGCCTTAGCCTTCGGAACCTTGGTCTCCTCGCCCTGAATACGTAAGTAGTCAAGCTTCAGCGGCTGAGAAAGCGAGGTGTAAAGCCAGTTACTGAGCGCTGTTAAATAGTTTTTAAAGGAAAGGAAGTTAGGTGCGATCTCATATTCATCAAGCGCCATCTTCGAAACAAGAGTACGTATCGTATCAAGCGTTGCTATATGCTGTCCGGTCGCTCCCGTTATCTCAACGAGGCCGTTATAAATCTCGTCAAGCTTTATCGCTGCGTTAGCAAGGTCGGACATAACTCCGGGAAGAAGTCTTGAAAATCCGTAGTCACGGTAGGTATCGGGGTTTGTTCCGGTTACCATAAGTATCTTCTGATAGTCGCTGTTAAGCGTACTGATAAGCGCCGCTATATCATAAATGTACGCGGACATATCACCGAGAACGACCTCTACCTCTATTTCGTTCCAGCCTGCCTCAAAGTAGAAGAGGTAATCCTGCTTCTCTTTGCCTTCTTTACCGTTGCCGAGAAGAATGTTTTGGAAGGAAGTATCATAATTAAATTTAAGGTAGCTTGCCTCTTTAAACGGTATTTCTCCGTTTACTCTGATACGTCTTGACGTAAACATTCCCGCCATAGTGTTCTGACGGAATCTCGCCATTATGTTATAAAGTCCCTCTTCCTGAACGTAAACCCTGTAAGTCATATACTGACCAACGACGCTGGAGTTGGAAATATTATAAACAAGGTTGGAAGGATGGGAAGGAGAGTTAAGGCAAGAGGTACGGTCGGTACCGGGGAAAAGAACCTGATCAGATACTCTGTACGGGCTTTCCGCCTCTACCACATATACGCTCTCACCGGTGTAAATCTGAAGACCGGAACCGAGCCATCTGTCAAGAACAACCTCGTAGCTGTTTTCCGAGTTATATCCGTAGATCTTTATGTCGGAAACAACGATAGGCTCTCTGGTCGCCTCAAAGGTGAAGTAGTGCTCACCCTCGGTAAGATAGAACTGGAAGGGTTCAACAGTATAGCCGAGCCAGTCTCTAAGGAAGTATGTACGCCACGTAGGAGCCTCTACACGGTCGGGACGGATATCGTTATCCTCGATATCGGTATCCCACATGTAGTTTCCGCCCGCGCCGCCGGAGGTCTTAAGCCACTCTGTATACGCCTTGTCGAAATCAAGGTCGTTCTGGAAATCAGAGCGCTTCGGCTCGTCCTCTTTATAAAGAATGCTCGTTCCGTCGGTACCGACGTACTCCCAGCATCTCGGAATGTAGAGGTAACGGCACTCGTTGAACGGAAGCTGCTCGTCGAGATAGAACATACGCTCTATGATCGTCTTCGTACCGACCGTTTCAGCAACACCGTCTCCGTCCTCATCAAACTGAGATACAGTGAAGTAATCAAGGTCGATAGCGTAAAGACCGCTCTGCGGAACAGTTATTTTAAAGGTTGTTTTACCGCTTGCGGGCATATAAACACCTTCGCGAGTATCAAGTGTTCCGTCAGCCTTTTTCGCCGTAAAATCGGCAATCTGATAGTCGGACGTGGTAAGAAACTCTCCGGATACAGGACTCTTCTCGTTCTTCGGAACGACTATATCAGATGCATGCCATTTTCTATCCGAGCTCTTATCAACCTGAGTTTTACCAACCCACTTGCTACTATAAACGTCGTAGTTCATACCGCTCGTAAGCTTCAGTATTTCCTCAAGAGTTTTGCCGCCGTACAGTGTCTCGTCATCCTCAAGCGCACTTCCGCCGGTAAGCACGTCGTCATTTGCGGCATAAGCAGCCGTAAAGGGCAACATACCGACAAAAGTACAGACCAACAAAAGTACAGCAACAAGTCTGTGTTTTCGCCATTGTTTCATTTAGGGTTCCTCCATAAAGAATTGTTATGTTTGGCTCGCGCCTTCGCGCGTAAACCGATTGGCTGTAATTTGCTCCTCTGAGCCGGCAGCCACCACCGCTTCCGATTCGACATTTAAGCACCCTCCTCGGTACCATTCCGCACCTCAGATAATACCTACATCGTCGCAAAAGTTTTTTACTCTCAAATTATAACATAATAATATAAAAAAGTCAAGCGAATTTTCGAAGACTTTTTCGTCCACCTTTATATATAGCGGGCGACGGCGTTCTTAAAAGAAAAAACCGTGCTCGGAGTCATTTTTTTGACCACGGTTGTTTTTTTGACATTTTGCCGAAATTTCAAAGGTTTTAGCTTTATTTTCACCCTGATTTTTTGGCACTTTGTTAAAAACACATTCACATTCTATCAAAAAGAAGTTAAATTTGCGTTTGGTTGAAATAAATCAAAACCAGCCTTGTTTTTGTGCATTATAAACAAAAACAAGGCGATTTTTTCTACTTGTGTACAACTTGCACAAAAAGGTAGTTTTTAACAATATATTTACAATTAAACACAGGTTTTACCCATAAAAATAAGGCTTTTGCCGAGACAACGAGTCTCTCTGTGCAAAAGCCTTATCAACATTTAATTAAATCTCACCCTATCACCTTAGATTAAGGTGATTTGTTTTTAGAAATACACCGTCTCTCCGGTACGCGCGGAGCTGTAAATTGCTTCGATCAGCTTAACGGCTTTGATCGCTTCCATAGGGGTGATCTGGGGATCTCTGTCCTCGATAACTGCGTCAACCATATCCTCTATCTGTGTTACGTGTCCGTACTTAAGACCTTCCTCGTATGCGCAGGCAACTCTGTTTCCTCTGCCGTATCTGTCAAGCATATCCTCCTCGTCGCGCTCGTCCTCACCCTCTATCTTCCAGAGCTTAAGAACGTCTGCGTCAAGCTCAACCGAGCCTTTGGTTCCGTAAATTTGAATATCGGTGGAAAGACCGGGATAGCAGCAGGTAGTGGATAAAAACGTCGCTGTGGCTCCGCTTTTAAACTTTACTATGGACGCCGTAAGGTCCTCGGTGTCTATATTGTGGGCGTTTATCGACATCGTCGAGGTTACGCTCTCCGGTTCACCCATAAGCCACTGCATAATGTCAAGCGTGTGGATAGCCTGATTGATGAGCGAGCCGCCGCCGTCCATTTCCCACGTGCCGTGCCAACAGGTTTCACCGTCATAGTAGCTCTGCGCTCTGTACCACTTTACAGCAAACGTTCCGAGGAACACCTTGCCGAGCTTTCCGCTGTCAATAGCGGCTTTAAGCGGCTTCATAACAGCATGATTTCTGTTCTGATAAATACAGCCAACCTTTTTACCTGTAAGTTTTCTCGCCTCTTCGATCTTCATCGCCGCCTCGACCGTAATGTCGATAGGCTTCTCAACGAGCACGTTTTTACCCGCGTTCAGAGCTTTAACCGCATACTCCGCGTGTATTCCGCTCGGAAGACAAATGCTTATTACGTCTATTTCGGGATTCTTCAGCATCTCATCGAAATCGGTATAACCGATAACGTCCGGGTTTTTATCGGTAACGCTCTTAATTTTCTCCGGAATAAGGTCGCAAACCGCGACAAGTCTGCATTTTTCGTACTGAAGCGCGGACTCTACGTGTGTTTTTCCGACACCGAGTCCCGCAACCGCGTATCCTATCTTATTATCCTTTGTCATTTTGTCATTTTACCTTTCTTAGTCTTATAATTCCAAGTAATTTTCCTTTTAAAATGTCATAAAAGCAGTTAACTCACATCTGAAAAACATCAAAACCCTTGCTGCTCGTCAAGCGTCATGGTAAACGCGGGCAAAAAGTAATCCATAAAATACTTAATTTCAGGAAGCTCGGTTTCGTTAAGTTTCTTTTCAATGCCGATTTTCGCATGCGAAAACTCGGTATTGTGGAACTTTTCTTCCTCAACGCATTTTATATACGCGCAAATTCTATCAGCGCCCTTTACCAGCTTATGAAGCTCCGCATCCTCTTCTTCCTCGCAGAAAAGAGATTTATATTCGTCCCTGAGCTCGCTCGGAAGCTTTTCAAGCAGATTTTTTGCGCTCTGCTCCTCAATCATACCAAACTCGCTTCTTATAATGGGGTTAGCGTATTTGATAGGCGTCGGCATATCCCCCGTAAAAACCTCGGGAACGTCGTGATAAAGCGCAAGCGTTACCGCCTTTCCGGTATCATAACTTTTGCCGAAAACCTTGTTACCGATAACCGCAAGAGCGTGTGTGATAAGGGCACATTCAGACGAATGCTGCGCGAGAGTTTCGGGAAGCGCATTTCTCATAAGCCCCCAACGCTGAATATATTTCTGGCGAAAAACCAACGCAAAAAAGGGACTTTCTTTTTTATCCATCCGTCATTTTCTCCTCTTCGAAATTCTATATTCTCTACATCTAATTATAACACTTAAATACCGCGTTGTCAATAATAAAACTCTTTTTCATAAATATTTTAATCGTCCCCGAAAATCCTCCGTGGTTCTCCGTAAATATAATTAACAAATACCGAAATTCTTTTTTCTGTTTCCTTATTGACAAGGTAATCAAAAAATGATAAAATGTATATAAGTGATTTTAACGGCTGAAAGGAACGGTTTTAAAAATGAAGGTTGAATTAATTGCGCACACCCCCGACGCAGATAAAATAATCGCCGCCGCCGCAAAGCTCTGCTATGCAAAGAGCGATATTTCCACACTTATGGACAAGCTCACCCCTGAAAAGGTTGAGGATTTTCTTGAAATGCTCTCCGACCTCGGACACGAAAGCCCCGTTGAGCATGCGGTTTTCACATTCGGTATAGAGGGTGTTTCAAGAGCGCTCCTTGCGCAGATAACCCGCCACAGAATAGCTTCATTCTCGGTACAAAGTCAGAGATACGTTGATAAAAGCAGCTTTGAATACATTGTTCCGCCGGAAATAGCGAGAGTTCCCGAGGCGTTAGAGGAATACACCGCCGCTATGAAAGAGGATGCCGAGCATTACGCAAAGCTCAAAGCCATACTCACCAAAGCAAATTACGAGCGACTGCTCGCCGAGGGAAAAAGCGAAGCGGACGCTAAGAAAGCGGCTGAAAAGGCGGCTAACGAGGACGCGAGATTCGTGCTTCCCAACGCCTGCGACACGAGAATGATAATGACTATGAACGTCCGTTCTCTCTGGAACTTCTTTAGGCTTCGCTGTTGCACCCGAGCTCAGTGGGAAATCCGCGAGCTTGCTACCGAGATGCTCCGTCTTTGTAAGGAAGCTTGCCCGCTTCTCTTTAAGTACGCCGGCCCTGCCTGCGTAAAAGGCAAGTGCGCCGAGGGCGCCTTCACCTGCGGAAAAATTAAAGAGGTAAGGGAGTATTTTTCTAAGATTTAAGCCCACCCTTGGTCGTCAAAACAACCTACGTCGGCGTGTGTACACATGCCGACGTTTTTTATACTTAACACGCCACTACATATCTGCCAAAAGCCGCGCGGAGTCGGGCGGTTTAGCCGTTAACGAAGGTATGCATTACGGCTATACAGAAGTTTTTGCCAAGCTTTTTAAAAGCAGAAAAGACCGAAAACGCTTTCACGTTTTCGGTCTTTAATTTTGCTTTAACGAAGGGTTAATCTCACGCAAGGCTTAAGTTCAGTCAAGAGCTTGGCTCAACTCAAAGGTTAAACTCACCCAAAGCTTAAGCTTATGCGGCGGGCTGAAGCTCTTTTCCGCATCCCGTCGTACAGCTACCGTCAGCTATAACGTGGTCTCTCGCGGGAATATACTCTGTTATCGCATAGTAATCGCCGACGCATTCCGTGTCTGAATCTCCGCCGCAGTTACATACGAAGTGGTTAACGGTAATACCGGCATTTACACAGAAGTTTACCGGTGTAACATTCTTGTCGGCATCTACCGTGATGTCAGCAAGCTTAAGAGGCGGCTTAACGTTTGTAACCGAGATATGTCCGCACTCGCTGCAAACACGCTTGGTATAGCCCGACTTTTTACAGGTGGGCGCAACGGTTACGCTATCACCCTCACCGTAGGTATGAGTCTTACAGAACTCTCTGGTATCAAGGTTCTCGCCAATGTACTCGCTGTGTCTGAACGTATCGTTTTCAAAGCTTATTCTTTCAAAGGAGATCGTGGTTCCGTCCATAAGCTTTCCGTTACCGTTTCCTGCGATTCCGCCCTCAAATTCAATTCTGAGAGATATGACGTCGTCCATCCTTCCGCTCGTGGTGCCTACACTCTTGAAGTAAGGATAATCACCCTCTGAGAAAAGGGGCATTGTTATGGTCTGCCATCCGGTGCTGAGTAAGTATATACGCATCTGATAGTAGCCGTTTTCCGTCATAAGCTTAAATATAATGTTGTATCCGGTGGTTGCCTCAACGTTAAGATTTACGGTAAGGTACTTGTATCCGGACAAATCGTATACTCCAGGGGTGCTGCCTTTAAGCTTAGTATTTTCAAGATACTTAAACTCCAAAGCCTTAAGGTTATTTATCTTATAATCTGTGGTTCTGAGAACGGTTTTACCGTCAATCTTAGCGATGCTTACAGCTTCCTTCTTCGCATAGAGCGCCGCGTCGCTAAGAGTAAGAAGAGATAATCCGTCGGTAGAAGTAACAATCTTTCCTACGTAGTCATAATAGGAAGAAACACTATGATTTTCATAGAAGGTTACTGCGCTAAACTTCTGCTCAAGCTCGGTTTTTACGATAACCTTTTCAATCTTTCCGACAACAACATCGGATACGGGAGCTATCGCACCTGCATAAAGCGCGGTGTCCGCCATATAGAAATCAAACGTACCTTCGCTGATGGTCAGCAACTTATATTCAAGCTGAGTATACTTAGGAACAGCATATTCCGGTGTGCATTTTATACCCGCAGCCTGACAAATTCCGTTAATATATACGTCATAGCTTCCAAGTACTTCATTTACAACAATCTCAAAGGTAATCCACTCGTCCTGCTTAATCGCGTAAAGAGGGTTTTTGTCTCCGGATTTAAGTATTCCGTTTTCAACGTAAAGGAAATCATAGAACTGAGTTCCGGCGTCCGTTACCTTTCTTCCCTGGGCAAGTACTATCTTTCCGGTATTCATATTTCCGCCGCTGAAGCTGCCCGCGTTAAATTTAACTTTATTACCGATAACCGCGGCTGTGCTGTTCATAATGGTCGGAATGGTTGAAATTTCGGAATCCGCTTTACTTACGTTTGCGGTCGGAATACTTGTAACGCTGTCGCCCTTGATACAGTGGAGAGCGGAAATCATTTCGCCCGCTGCGCCCTCAATTTCTTCAACGTATGCACGGAAGCCCTTGTTGCTGGAAATCTGCATATTGGCTCCAAGCACACCGCTCATGTTATTCGGGATATAAGGAGTTTCACCGGTATCGCCGGCTATGTTATTGCTTACGTCGTAAACCGTTCCCGCGCTATTGGGAAGGAAAGGATTGGTTATGTAAGCCGGAGCAGACGCCTGATATAAGAACATATCGTCAACGTCAAGTCCCTTTTCTCCGCTGGATACGTTATCAAACATGAAACGGTACTCGTAAAGAAGTCCGCCCTCGGGAAGCTTGTAGGCTGTATCTCCTTTTGATATAAGGTGGTTCTGAACTATAAGCGCACCGTTAAAGTAAGCGTCAACGGTTGCGTCGCTCTGATGGAATACAAATGCGATTTTTGAGAACTCGGTGCTGGTAAGCTTTCCTATGGTAACCTTTTTATCGGTGTTCGGGTCGAAGATGATATTTCCGCTTTCGTCAAGCGTGAATACTCTCATTACAACGTTATGTCCGGGCTTATCTCTGTGTCCCGCGGTCATATATCCTGTTACGGATTTGCCGTTTGCGGGAAGTCTGAGCGAGATTTCAAGAACTACGTCTTTATCCTTCTGCTTTAAATCATCAAGGTAGTTAATGTATCCGGTCGCGGTATGCTTTACTCTGAGGAAGGTATTCTGTCCCTCGGTTACCTTAGCCGCTGTACTGCTACTTCCATCGTTTGTGAAACGCATACTGGATTTATTGGTTCCGGTGCTGAACGTTCCGTTAGAGAAGCCCGCGCCGTCGGTTCCGCCGTAGAAACGGTCTCCGAGAAGCGCCTTCATTTCATCAAAGGTCGGGAAGTCTCCGGCAGTAGCGAGAGGCTGGGTGGTCTTGTATTCGTCAAGGTTACATCTGAGACAGAAGTTTTCAATTACCTTTCCGTCTCTGCTGTCCTTGATTACAGACTTCATAAGATGTCCGTAGGCGGGAACTTCGTTTTTGGTAACGGTAATTCCGCAGCCGGGATTTGCACATCTTCCCTTGCTGTAACCGTCTCTTACACAGTTAGCCTCCTGTACAACCTCAATATCAACTGCGTTGTGTCCGCTCTTATATTCACCGTTGAACAAATTCATTTCACAGTGGCAGACCTTACATTCACCGGTAATATAACCGTCAGCGAGACAGGTTGCGGGAATGTTGCGGTAAGATGCCGCATCGGTATCTATTACGTGGTTCTTCATCGCAACCACTTCTTTATCCTTGTATCCGCAAAGAGAACATTTTTTGTAGATAGCGCCGTATTCGGTACAGGTAGACTCTTTATAGCCGCCCTGCTCCGGGGGGATGTTCTCCATGTTGTGCGTAAGCTTTTCCGAGACAGTCGCAAACTCGGTCTTACCATTACATACGGAGCAGAGCTTGTAGCTGTATCCGTCGTTGTAGCAATCTGCCTCTACGGACTGAGCGCTTAAATCATGCGTACAACCGTCGGTAAGCTTCTTATACATTATTTTATTCTTATTGTACTCCGTCTGGAATACCGCGTAATCGGGATCAAGTGTCGCTCCTTCGTATCCCTTAGGCGAGAACGCAATGTAAATATCAATGTTATCAAGCGCAAACGTTGAAGCTACTCCAACCTCGTGCGTCATAGCAATCTTGAAGTTCTCAAGGTCCATTCCGGCAAAGTAATCGTCGTTCTGATATTCAACACCGGAAATTACAAGCTTGTTATCCATGTAGAACTCGTATTTACGCTCGATGTCGTTAAGAACAACAGAGAGCTTCATCCATCTGTCGTAGTCATTCTCTGTGAGAGTATAGATGGGACCGTACGTGATGTTAATGGTGTGAGCATCTGCGTCGTAGGTAAGGAAATCAACGGAAGTAAACTCCTTGTTTCCCTGAAGGAGAACGAGGTCCTTCGTGTTGTCCTTGCTGATTTTAACATCAAATTCCGCTACGTAGCTGTTCTCCTTAAGTCTGTTATAACCGGGAGCGAATATCGCGCCGTAACCGTGATCTCCGATGTTAATATCGGTGGTTCTGTCTATCTGCAAATAGGAGTTAAAGGTCTCATCCTCGCCCTCGGTCTTGTAGTAGTCGGTTACACCTTCGGGAGTGTATACGGTGAGCGCGCCGTAGCTGAGTGTGTTCTTTTCTCCCTCAAAGTCAATATTGATTCCGACAAGTCTGGTATCGGTAACAACCGAGCAAATATTACATGCAGCCGTTTCGCTGTAACCGTCCTCGGAAAGGGTGTAATGAAGGAAGATATGACCGAGTGCGGTATTCTTCTTTACCCTCGTTTCAAAATAGCTACAAAGAGCGCAGGATCTTGTCTCGTGTCCGTCCTCAGTACAGGTAGCGTCCTCGTTATATACCCATTCAGCCTTGGCTATGGTATGTCCTTCGGGCTTCCATTCGTACTCTTCGACTATCTTACACACCTTACAGGTTCTTTCCTTCAAACCCGGTGTGGTACAGGTCCTTTTCTCAAGCGTTACTTCTTTTTTGTTCCACTCGTGTCCGTTGACGGAGCACACGTCATCCTCATCACTGTCTTTTTTACAAGCGACAAGCAGTGAAAAAGGAATCATCAGAACCGCAAGAAGAAGTGCGAGTATCCGTATTTTTTTCATAATTGCTCTCCTTAAATAGAATATTTTAGCAAGTACAATTATAGCATCCAACGTCTGTTTTATCAATGTATTTTTTCGATTTCGAAATGTATTTTTTCAACCCATTTCATTATTCCTCGCAATATAACCAAAGGCATATTTATATTTTATAGCAAACTGCCCAAACTAGCGCTACGTTTATACTCTCCAAAGCAATCTTTTCACTTGGAAGAATACGCCTGCAACAAAAATTCACACTAAATTAACATTTTCAAACCGTCAAATTCAAAGTATTATGCTAAAATTGCAGTTGAAATTGAAACCGAGTTTCATTTTCGCAAAATGATCCAAAAAGGAGTTGAGCGACATCAACAGAGAAAACGGATACAAAACACGTCAAAGAGAAGCGATTCTCGAATATCTGAAAACAGAAAACCGCTGCGTAAGCGCTGACGAGATAATAACCGCTCTCGGAGCATCAAAGGCTACCGCATACCGAAGCCTTGAGCGATTCGTAAACGAAGGAAGCGTTCTTCGTTTTTCGGGAGACGTAGGCGAAAGCGCGGTTTACAGATACAACAAAAGCCATAGCGGACATTTCCATCTTAAATGCACAAACTGCGGAAAAACAGTATGCGCAGACTGCGGATTTATAAAGCGGATGGAAGAGCATTTTATGGCGCATCACGGCTTCGGTCTCAGTAAATCTCAAACGGTTTTTTACGGTGTATGCTCCGATTGCAGATAAGCCGTCGAGGCATCTGCCGACACGGTAAAAGCGCATACAAAAAGCACCCTCCGATCACCTGAATTTTCAAGGCAAAAAGGAAGCTTAAAAAGCGTTTTTACGTTTACAAAACTACATTATTTATAGAACCACGGCTGCACCACAGTGAAAAAAGTAAGGATAAATAAAACATATTCGAGGTAACGATTTTAACATGAAAAACAAAAAATACTGCCTGGCAAAAACACTGATTCTGACGTTAATTTTAACGTTCTGCTTAAGCGTTTTACCCGCTTGCTCGTCAGCGGCGCTTTACAGCGAGGGAGACGGCGCGCTCAAGGTCGTATGTACAAGCTTTCCGCCGTTTGATTTCGCAAGACAGATAGGCGGCGAAAAAATCACGGTTACCGTTTTACAGGACAACGGAGCGGACCTTCATAATTACTCCCCTACGGCAAAAACACTTAAGGCACTCAGCGAAGCGGACGTATTTATATGCGTTGGCGGAGAGACGGACAAAAAATGGGTGGACGATGCGATAAGCTCTGCCGAAAACCCGGATTTAAAGGTACTGTATCTCACCGACGGAATAGAGCTTATGCACGCCGAGCTTGAAGGTCATAACCACGAAGAAGATCACAGCGAAAACGAAGCACTCGACCACGGCGGCGACGAGCATATATGGCTCTCGCTCAAAAACGCTATAACCATAACCGACAAAATTTCTTCAGCATTTATCGAAAAGGACTCGGCTAACGCGGCGTATTACACGGCCCAGGCGGATGCGTTCAAGACAAAAATAAACGCGCTTGACGGAGAATACCGCGCCGCGGTTAACGGGGCTAAAACAAAAACCGTTGTGGTTGCCGACCGTTTTCCGTTCATTTATATGACAAACGATTACGGCCTCTGCTACTATGCCGCATTCAGCGGCTGCTCCACCGAGGTCAACTCGGATTTCGCGACGCAGGTTAAGCTTATTAACGCGGTGAAGGAGCACTCCCTTTCGGCGGTAATAGTAACCGAGGGCGGAAACAAGGCTCTCGCGGACAACATATGCGCCGAGACGGGGTGCAAAAAGGTGGTATTAAACTCAATGCAGTCGGTAACCCGTGCCGAGATACAGGCAGGGGCAAATTACCTTGACTTTATGACAAAAAACCTTGAGGCACTAAGAGAGGCTATTAAGTAATGCTCTTTCACTGCGGCCGGGCATTTTCATCCACCGTACACGGCTTAAAACGGTCGTGAAACGCACCCGGACCCGACAAAATTCATTTACAGCTCCATAAAACACGGAAAAATGCAAAAAAAACGGAGAAAAACAATGGCACTTATAAAATCGGAAAATCTTGCCCTCGGCTACGAGGGGCATATAATCGTCGAAAACCTGAATTTTGAAATTAACGAGGGGGACTACCTTTGCATAATCGGAGAAAACGGCTCCGGCAAAAGTACTCTTATGAAAACGCTGCTCGGTCTTAAATCAAAAATGGGCGGCTCGCTCATCTTCGGAGACGGACTTAAGAAAAATCAGATAGGCTACCTTCCGCAGCAGACGTTAACACAGAAAGACTTCCCCGCATCTGCCTTTGAGGTGGTAATTTCGGGCTGTCTTAACCGCTCGGGACTGCGTCCGTTTTATACCTCGCTTCAAAAGGAAACGGCAAGGTACAATATGAGTCTTCTCGGAATAACAGAGCTTTCAGGCCGCTGTTACAGAGAGCTTTCGGGCGGTCAGCAGCAAAGGGTTTTACTTGCCCGCGCACTATGTGCCTCGTCAAAGCTGCTTATACTTGACGAGCCCGTTTCGGGACTCGATCCGAAGGTTACCCAGGAGATGTATTCGATAATAGAGCATCTTAACTCCTGCGGCGTAACCGTCGTTATGGTTTCGCACGACATGGACGCGGCTGTAAAATACGCATCTCACATTCTTCACATAAGCCACGAGCCGCTTTTCTTCGGGACGAAGGAAGATTACCTTGAAAGCGAAGTCTTTAAATCTTTTTTAGGTAAAAACGCCCACACGGGTATTACCGAAAACACCCCGCAGGACCTTACCCCGAACTCAGAAACCGAAAAAGCCGAAACAAAAGGAGAGCAGTAATGGACACCCTGATATTTTATTTTAAGACCTACCCGACGGTCAGATACTCAACTCTCGTTTTAGCTCTCGTCTCACTTTGCGCGGCACTGCTCGGAGTAAGCCTCGTTCTAAAGCGCTTTTCAATGATAGGCGACGGTCTTTCTCACGTTGCGTTCGGAGCAACCTCGATAGCCACCGCGGCAAGCTTTACTCCCGTTTATATCGCGCTCCCTTTTACCGTTGTGGCGGCAGTACTGCTTCTGCGCATACGTTCAAACACAAAGATACAGGGAGACGCTGCAATAGCAATGATTTCCGCAGGCGCTCTTGCATTCGGTTATATGATGCTTAATCTTTTTCCGTCAAAATCGTCAAGCATAAGCGGAGACGCGTGTTCAACGCTTTTCGGCTCGGCAAGTATAATAGGAATTAAAAAATCCGACGTTATTCTCTGCGCGACTCTGGCTCTGGTCGTTTTATTCGTGTTTATCTTTTTCTACCACAAAATCTTTGCCGTTACCTTTGACGAAAGCTTCGCCTCGGCAACGGGAACAAAGGCGGAGATATACAACACGCTTATCGCGGTAATAACCGGTGTAGTTATCGTAATGGCGATGAATATGGTAGGGGCGCTTCTCATTTCAGCGCTTATTACCTTCCCCGCTCTCTCGGCAATGAGAGTTTTTAAAACCTTCAAAAAGGTAGTCATCTGCTCCGCACTGCTCGCGGTTACCTGCGCTCTTATCGGAACGGTTATATGTATTTTGGCATCCACCCCCGTAGGCTCTACTATTGCGCTTACCAACATCGCTGCATTCGGTGTTTTCTACGTTATCGGACTTATAAAAGCCGGAAAAGCATAACTTACCCCCTCTTTTCAGCTAAAAATACTCCTACCGATTATCGCCTGACGGCGGGAAGGAAAGGCTATGAAAAAGATACTCTCTTTCCTTTTAATTCTGTGTACCGTTTTATGCGCACTCCCCTCCTGCGGAGACGGCGGAACGCTACCAAAGCTTGACGTTGACGTAGACTGCAATTTCACCGGTCTTTCGGCAAACGAGATTTACGGAACGGTAGCGGCTATAATGAACAACCCCGATGACTACGCGGGAAAAAGCGTCGCGATAACAGCGCAGTACTCAACCGTTTACAATTTTTCGGAGAACCGCTGTCAGACGCCCATAATAATTGCGCTTGATCCCACCAACTGCTGTGATGCTTACTACGAGATACGAACCGCTGACGGAATATACCCCGAGCTTGGCGAAACCGCGAGCTTTATCGGAACGTTTAATGCGGGTGGGTATATCGATGTTACCGAGATAATCCGTTATACCGACAGCGCGCCGACTTATGATTTCGATGCGATAACAATGACTGCGAGCGAGCTTAAATCGAAAATAGATAACTATAAAACAGCCTATAAAACAAGCGAGCTTAACGGAAAAACGGTAAGGATAATCGGACACCACTCGATAAACGGGGACTACAAATTTCTCGCAGGTCTTGACGGCAGCGGAAAGGTTACCTGGAATATAGAGCTTACAGTGCCGAGCGAGGACACTATTCTTCCGATGCCGACAGGAAACGTCGTTAACCCCGTTGAGATAACCGGTGTTTTCTCTTACTATACGGAGGGTGAGCATACGTATGCCTGCATAGAGGTCAAATCCGTTTCAAAAACCGCATGTGTATTTAAGTAATATAACGAAAAGCGACGCCGCGCGGCGTCGCTTTTCGTTTCTTTTTAAGTGTAATACTGCGGCTTACGCGTTACACGTACAAGGTCATTCCAGATCTCTCTGTCTACGTAGTCTCCGTCCTGCCGTCCGGTGGCGCGGCGAAAAAGATTCACCGAATTTTGTGTTTCGCTATCAAATTTTCCACTCGGCTTTACGTAATATCTTTCGTCGTCAAGTGCAACTGTGTTCAGCAGAGCCTGAAGCACGAAAACGTCGTCAAACTCGTCTCCGAGGGTAATTCTTTTGTCTCGAAAGCTGTCAAAGTCGGGGGCGTATCCAAGCGTTTCCTTGTCTCTTAACAGTCTCGCGTATGCCTCGTAGATCGCGTTAAAGGTAGGGAGATCCCCCTCCCCCGTCGGCGTAAGTCCGTTTTCTCTTTGGAACTCTCTTACCGCCTCTCTCGTTTCACTTCCGTAAATACCGTCTATAAAAACCTCGGAGGGGGTGCCGTTTTCTTTAAAAAGAGCGCGAAGCCACCTCTGAAGATTTCTGACCGGCGCTTCGGTGTCCTCTAAAAAATGAAACCCGTTTTCTCTGTTCATGTGAATTATTCCTTTCCGTTCTCAGCCAATTCTCCGTTTTTCAGTTTATTTTCTGTTTTCGGCTTGTTTTCCGATTTCAGTTAAACGCCTCTCCCGAGGGAAACTGTCCTTCGCTGACGGTACTGCCCTTCACAAGGTCCTCATAAAGGTCGCCTATCGCCTCCCAGGTATTGATTCCGACTATACCCGTCTCGGGCAGAGCAAAGGTTCTCTGGAACGCTCTTACCGCGTTTTCTGTTGCGGGACCGAATACACCGTCTACGCTAAGTGCAGGGATTTCAGGGTATGTCTCCGAGATAACGTTCAGGTAACCCTGCAAAAGTCTTACGTACTCACCCGACTGACCAACGGTTAAATCAAATCCGGGGAACGGTCTTGCGGTGCCGACAAACTGCTGATCGGGCAGCGAAAGAATTATACCTCTGTACGCATCGTAAAGCGCAGAATATGTCTCCTCGTTAACCACTCCCGTAACCGGTAGCCCGTACTCACGCTGAAAGGCTGAAACCGCGTCTCTTGTAGCGGGACCGTATATTCCGTCTATCGAAATCGGAGGAACTGCGCTGTTGTAGATAGCGATATAGGAAAGGAAATACTGAACTATACGCACCCCGTCCCCTCGGCTTCCCTCGGAAAGCGTCTCCGGAAACTGCCTCGAAAGCTCCTCTACGGTAAGCCCCTCGGAATCAAGCTCGGAAAGGCGTTTTACTCCGTTATAGATAAACTGTATTCTGTACCACGTGGCGGGACCTACTATTCCGTCCTGCGTAAGATTAAAAATTTCCTGAAATTTTCGTACCGCATCCTCGGTGCTTTGTGCAAACACACCGTTCACGGGATTGATTTTCGGTATCGCCGGGTAGTTTGCCGAAATCCTGTTAAGCCGCACCTGTATCGACTGAACGTCGTTTCCGCTGCTTCCGAGCTGAAGCGCTCTCGACGGAACACTCGCCGTTATAGCCTCAACGGGAACACCGCTCACTATACCAATGTCGCTACCGTAGTAGTTCTGTAAAATCTGAAGCGGAGTAAGACCGTTATTCGCAAGAGTTACCGTTCCCCACTGCGAAAGCCCCTCGCAGGTGCTTGTCGTTCCGTTACAGTACTGTGTGAACAGCGGTTCAACGCTTCCCTCTCTCACCACGTAGCTGTTAAAAATTTCGTCGACTATCTGACTTACGTTTTCAAAAACGTCTCTGTCGGGAACGAAGAACTGGTCTGTCGCCGTTGAGTTGGTTATGTCGAAATCAAACCCTCTCGACGGGTAGAACTCGGTAAATATCCTGTTAAGCACAAATGAAATCTGCGCATAAACGTTTGCCCTTATCGCGCTTTCCGGCCAGGTCGGGTAGATTTCACTTGACGCTACGTTTTTAATATAGTCTGGAAAGCTGACCGTTACGTTGGGCGAAGGCTCGCTCGGCGGACCGAGATGCACGGTAACCGTCTCGGGTATCACAGGCCTTATTACGTTGTTATTCATTTATCTTTTCCTCCCCTGCATCAAAGATTCGGTGGAGTACCCTCGGTGTACGTTACCGTGTCGCCGGGGAGCCTCGACGAGCCCTCGGAAACAGGCACCAGCTCAACCGTCTGTATCGAGGTTATCCCGGGGTATACGGGAACGTCAACGTTTCTTATGCTGATATACCCCTCCTTATCGGTGTCAATATTGTAATTAAAAAATGGCGGAGAGGCGGCTCCGGGACTTTCCGAGTTGGCGCGGGGCGGAGCGAGAACCTTAAGGCGCGGAGTTTTTCCGTCGCGGTCGGTAAAAAAGACGGCGAGGATAGCGCCGCCGCTGTCTTTAACCGTAACGACTGCGTTTTCCACCGGAAGAGCTCCCCCGGCGGTTCTGACGTTTACGGTTATGTATCCGTTTTCTTCCATAAAACAAATTTTCCTTTCTTCTCTCTGTGTTTTGGGTTCAATCAAAGTATATTCGAAAACAGAAAAAGAGGTTCCCCTCAATAGATAAACAGTCTCCCTCGGAAGAATGAAACGGATACGTTTTCCTCACTCACATAAAGAGCGTTCAATCACTTACAAAAGCCTTATTTTTAATTTTTTTTAAATTTTATAAAAATGACTTGAAATTATAATTTGACTTTGATATAATATAGGAGAGGCAAGATATAAAATAAGATCATACCGGCCGGGGAGCTAGCGGTATCCTGTAACCTGCAATCCGCTACAGCAGGGGTGGTTTCCAATCCGAGGGCTGACGATGTATGGTCTGCGCCGTGTGTAATCGTGTTGACGGACGGGTCTTGTGCAATCAACGACCGTGAACCATGTCAGGCGGGCGCACCGAGCAGCATTAAGTGGTAGAGTTGATGTGCCACAAGGGTGCCTGTTCCGAGCGAGAGCCGCGGTTAACGCATATACCGTTTTGTTCAGAGTGCGGTGTATGATCTTATTTTGTACCTTGTCTTTTTTTGCGGAGTTAATTATTTTTCAAACACAGAAAGGGAAAAACTATGCATCAGGCGCTTTACCGCAAATGGCGGCCGAAAACCTTTGACGACGTATACGGTCAGGAGCACATCACCTCGGTGCTTCGTTACGAGGTGCAGAATAACCGTTACAGCCACGCGTATCTTTTCTGTGGCTCCCGAGGAACGGGTAAAACGACATGCGCAAAGCTGCTTGCCAAGGCAGTCAACTGTCTTTCTCCGATAAACGGTAACCCCTGCGGAGTGTGTGAAGCGTGTAAGGCTATCGAAAGCGAAACCACCTCCGACGTCGCGGAAATGGACGCGGCATCCAACACCGGAGTCGATTACATCAGAGACATAAGGGACGCGGTTATGTACGCACCGTCGATGCTCAAAAACAGAGTATACATCATCGACGAGGTCCACATGCTTTCTCAGAGCGCGTTCAACGCTCTGCTTAAAACCCTTGAGGAGCCTCCGTCCGAGGTTATCTTTATTCTCGCAACCACCGAACAGCAGAAGATACCGACCACAATTCTTTCAAGATGTCAGAAATTTGAATTCCGAAGAATACAGTCCGACGTCATAGCCGACAGGCTTATGTACATTTCCGAGCAGGAAAACATCAGTATAACACGCGAAGCGGCAAAGCTTATCGCGAAAATGGCGCAAGGCGGAATGAGAGACGCCATAAGCCTTCTTGAGCTTTCGGCAGGCGAGGGTAAGGAAATAACCGCCGCGTCCGTAAAGGCGCTTACCGGCTCCGCGGGACGCGAGCAGTCGATGGAGATCGCCGATGCGGTTTTAAAAAAGGACGCCGACAGACTGTTCAAGGTGGTCGACGAAATAGTTTCCGCATCAAAGGAGCTTACCGTTTTCTGGCAGGAGCTTATAGACTTCTACCGCGACCTTTTAGTTTTCAAAACAACTAAATCACCCGAAAAATACCTTGACCTCACTCCCGACGAGGAGGAGACAATACGCGACATATCCTCGCGGTACAGTCTCCCGCAGCTGCTCCGTCATTGCTCACTGCTTGAAGAAACCTTTATCAGTATGCAAAGAGCGGGTGCGGCAAAGCGTTTAAACGCTGAAATCACGCTGCTTAAGATGAGAGACGAGCGGCTTGACACCTACCCCGAGGGACTGAGCGCGAGAGTTTCCGCTCTTGAAGAAAAGCTTGCGAGCGTTTTAGCGGGTAACACACCCGTTATTGCCGAAAACAAGGCGGATACGTCCGATAAAAAAGACGGGGACGCAAAACCGAAAAAGACAGAGGAAATGATGTTCAAGAAATCGGTCGTTCCGGATAAGCTTCCCGAAATAAAGTCAAGTCCGAAGGAAAACGGAAACGTAAGACAGGGCTTAAAGCCGGTAACGTGGTGGATAGAGGCTGCAAAAAAGATAGGCGAAAAGGATCCGTCTATGGCTCCGTTTATGAAGTCGTCGAGAGCCTACGAAAGCGGAGACAAAATTCTGATACGCGTAGAGGGCAGTATCGCTATGCTTATGCTTAACACCCCCGAAATGAAAAACACTCTTTCTTCCCTTACTCCAAGCATCGCGGATAGAGCTTATTCTCCCGCGCAGCTTGAGTTTACCGAGGTTCCGCCCGAAGCAAAGTCGTCTCCTTTAGACGAGCTTGACGGTTAAAAAACTACCGAATACATTTTTATACCGAATACATTTTTTAAAATCAGAAATCACTTAGAAATAAAATCCAAAATCATAAAGCGAGGTTTATATTATGAAAGCAAGAATACCGAGAGAATTTTCCGCAGGTCCCTCCAACATGCAGGGAATGATAAAGCAGGCTCAGAAAATGCAGGAGCAGATGGCAGAGACTCAGTCAATGCTTGAAGCTAAGGAGTACGAGGTAAAGGCGGGCGGCGGAGCCGTTACCGTTAAGATAAACGGTAAAAAGGAAATAGTCTCTCTCGACATACAGCCCGAGATAGTTGATCCCGACGACATCGAAACGCTCTCCGATATAATCATCGCCGGAGTAAACGAGGCGATAAAAACCGCTGAAAACGACGCAAATGCCGAAATGTCCAAAATCACAGGCGGCATGGGTGGCTTTGGCGGCGGAATGATGCCGGGGTTATTCTGATAGATGAACGAATTTATCCTTCCTCTTGAAAAAATGGTTGAGGCTTTTCGCCGTCTCCCCGGAGTCGGCAGAAAAAGCGCGGAGCGTATGGCTTTCGGTGTTCTCGGCATGTCCGATACCGAAATAAGCGATTTTCTCACCGCTATAAGCGACGGAAAATCAAGCATACGCCCCTGCTCGTGCTGCGGAAACATATCTGCATCCGAGCTTTGCCCCATATGCGAGGACGACACGAGAGACAAAAAGATAATCTGTGTCGTCGAGGACTCAAAGGCGGTTCTCACCTTTGAAAAAATAAAGGAGTTTCGAGGAGTTTATCACGTGCTCGGAGGTGTTATTAACCCCCGTGCAGGTATAGGCCCCGACGATATAAACCTCTCAACGATAATCGACCGCATACGCGAAAACGGAGCGGAGGAGGTTATGATTTCCACCAACGCTACCGTTGAGGGAGAGGCTACCGCCATGTATATCAGCAGAATTATTAAGCCCACGGGTGTTAAAATAACCCGTCTTGCTTACGGTATCCCCGTCGGCGCCGATCTTGAATACGCGGACAAGCTCACCCTGCTGAGGGCAATCGAAGGACGAAGAGAGTTTTAAAAGGTTACTGTTTTAACCGTAAAAGGCAACTGAAAAAAGGACGACAAAAATGCGAAACGAGATATTTACAGCCGTAAAGCGAAAGCTTTTCGATAGGCTGTTCGACAACTTGAACGAAAAACAGAGGGAAGCGGTGTTTTCCGTAAAAGGCCCTCTTTTAATACTTGCCGGTGCGGGAAGCGGTAAAACCACCGTTCTTGTAAACCGTATCGGTTACATGATAAGATACGGAAATGCCTATGCGTCAAATTACGTACCCGAAAACATAACCGAGGCTGAAATTTCGGGACTTGAAAACGTACTAAACTGCCCCGACCTTCCAAAAGAACAGCTTGAAGCGCTTCTCGACAGATACGCGATAGACAAGGTAAAGCCGTGGAATATTCTAAGCATCACCTTTACCAACAAGGCGGCAAACGAAATGAAAACCCGTCTTGAAAAAAAGGTGGGCGAGGAAGCCTCTAAAATCTGGGCGGGAACGTTCCACTCCATCTGCGTACGTATTTTGAGAATGTACGGACAGCGGGTAGGGTATGCCGATGGATTTACTATCTACGACACAGATGACCAGAAAAAGGTTATGCTTTCGGTTATCAAGGATACGAATACCGACGACAAGATGTTTAACCCGAAGGCGGTAATGAACTACGTAAGCTCGGCAAAGGATAAGCTTATGTCTCCCGACGACTGCTCGCGGGAGGCGGCGGATTTCAGGGAAAGCAAGATGGCAGAGCTTTACAGAGAGTACCAGAAGCGTCTGCGCACCTCAAACGCCCTTGACTTTGACGACATAATAATGCAGACCGTACTGCTTTTACAGAAGGATGAGGAGGCGCTCGACTACTGTCAGAATCGCTTTAAGTACGTATGCGTTGACGAGTACCAGGACACCAACCACGCGCAGTTCGTTCTCACCTCTCTTATTTCCGGAAAATACGGAAACCTGATGGTTGTCGGAGACGACGACCAGAGTATATACCGTTTCAGAGGAGCGGATATAGAAAACATACTTAATTTTGACAGAGAAATGAGCGACGCAAGGGTAATAAAGCTTGAGCAGAACTACCGTTCGACAAAGTCAATACTCGACGCCGCCAATGCGATAATCGCAAACAACAAAACAAGACACGGTAAGAGCTTATGGACGGCAAAGGACGGCGGCTCTCCCGTTTCGCTCCGTCGGCTTGAAACCCAGAACGACGAGGCAAAATATATCGTTGACAAGGTGATTGAGCTTCGAAAGGCAGGGCGCTCACTTAATGATTTCGCGGTTTTATACAGACTTAACGCGCTTTCAAACAACATTGAAAGTCTTTTCGCGAGAAGCGGTATCCCCTACCGTGTTCTTGGCGGTCTTCGCTTCTACGAGAGAAAGGAAATCAAGGACATTCTTGCCTACCTTTGCGTTATAAACAACCCCGCGGACAACGTAAGACTTCAGAGAATTATAAACGTTCCGTCCAGAAAGATAGGCGCGACCACCGTGAACGCCGTATCCGAGCTTGCGGGAATCTACAACGAATCTATGTTCAGCATAATGCAGAACGTTCACCTATACCCCGCGCTTTCCAAATCGGCGCCGAAGCTTTCCGAATTTGCGTCTCTTATTATGGGGCTTCGCGAAATAGCCAAATCCGAGCCGCTCGACGTGCTTATCGACAAGGTGCTTGACCTTACCGGCTACCGCGTAATGCTTAAGGAAGAAGCCGAGGAGGACGGCGAAACCAGACTTGAAAACGTAAACGAGCTTATCTCTAACGCCGTTGAGTTTATGGCAACCAGAGAGGACACCTCGCTTAACGCGTTCCTCGAGGAGGTCGCGCTCGTTGCCGACATCGACAACTACGACCCGGAAGCCGAAGCAGTGGTTCTTATGACTGTACACAGCGCAAAGGGACTTGAATTTCCCATTGTATTCCTTCCCGCGCTGGAGGAAGGAATATTCCCCTCTCAGCAGTCCTTCCTCAATGACTTTGAGCTCGAGGAGGAAAGACGGCTCGCATACGTTGCGGTAACCCGCGCAAAGGAACAGCTTTTCCTCACCCACACTCACGAGAGACTTCTCTACGGTAAAACGCAGTACAACAGACCGTCGCGCTTCCTTGCGGAAATCCCCAAGGAGCTGCTTGATCTTGAACAGACGGCGGTGCCGCAGAAAAAAGACGTTACCAAAACGGTTTTCCGTCCCGAAAAGAAGAAGCCGACCGTTTCGGGAGAGATGTCAAAAAAGCCAACCATTTATTCAAATACAGCAAAACGCGAGGGCGCGTCGGAGCGATTTGCGCCCGGAGATGCGGTTACACATGCGGTATTCGGAAGCGGTATGGTTATTTCGGCAAAGTCGGTAGGTCCCGATATACTTTACGAAATTTCGTTTGACAGCGTCGGAACAAAGAAAATGATGGGAACATACGCCAAAATAAAGCGTTTGAATTAAAAACGTCTGACTTTTTTCCCTTTATGGCTTGACAAACGGCGAAAAGAGTGCTATTATATATATAATAAATTTAAAATACATTTAGATTAAACCGTTGCTTTTGCAGATGCAAAATACAGTTTATTCTTGAAAATTTACCACAGTTTAACAGTTGGAGGCAAAAAACATGAAAAAGAACGTAACCGTTATAGGCTTCGGAGGTCAGGGCGGCTGGCACGCAAATCACGCGCTTAGCAGCGACGTCGTTTCCCTGCTCGGAATATACGATATAGACGAAAAGAAAAGCGAGCTTGCAAGACAGAAGGGCATACACGCCTACTCATCTCTCGACGAGGCTATTGCGGATCCGAAATGCGACATAGTTGTTGTTGCAACACCTAACGACGTACATAAAGACATAGTTGTTAAAGCGCTTCTTGCGGGCAAGAACGTAGTTTGCGAAAAGCCCGTTGCCATGAGCGTTGACGTGCTTGACGAGATGCTGGACGCGGCAAAGAAAAGCGGAAAGCTGTTCACCGTTCATCAGAACAGACGTTGGGACGTTGACTTCCTCGCTATGAAAAACATTATAGCGGAAGGCGATATAGGCGAGGTTATCCGTATCGAATCCAGAATACACGGCTCGCGCGGTATTCCCTCCGACTGGCGTTGCCACAAGCAGTACGGCGGCGGAATGATACTCGACTGGGGTGTACATCTTATCGACCAGATGCTTCAGCTTATTCCCGAAAAAATAAAGAAAATATCCTGCGATATAACCAATATAACCACCGACGAGGTTGACGACGGATTCCGTCTTAACCTGTACTTCGAAAGCGGAAAGAGCGCTCTCGTTGAGGTTGGAACCTTCAACTTTATCGCGATGCCGAGATTCTATATGCAGTGCAAAAACGGAAGTGCAAAAATCGAGGACTGGAGAAAGAACGCAGAGGTTGCAAAGTGTCTTGCATGGCACGAAAGCGACGTCGTTCCTGTACAGACCGCCGCAGGTATAACCAAAACAATGGCTCCGAGAGACGAGATAACTCTTAAAACCTACGAGGCGGACCGTCCCGTTTCCGACGTTCACGATTTCTACCGTAACCTTGTAAAGGCTATTGACGGAACCGAGCAGCAGCTCATAACCCATGCGCAGATCAGAAGAGTTCTTTCTGTAATGGAGGCCTGCTTTAAGTCGGCAGAGCTTGGAGCTCCCGTTGATTTTGAGTAATTAAAAAACTTGTATAAAACCCGCAAATGCCTTGCGGGTTTTTATTTTAGGCAAAAATAATCACACCGTATACAGGAAATATACAGAAATCAAAGCAGTACATTCATAAATAAATTTTAAGAAACATTCCTTTGCCAAAGCAAAAAACACATTGTTCGTTTTTGAACCTATTTATATTTTAAACTTATCCATAAGAAAAAGTAATATATATTGACAAAAAGCCTGCTTGGTGATATAATGTATAATATCAAATAAAATACATATTAAATCACAATCAAAAAAGCTTGTCTTTTGGAGGAATCAAAATGGCTCTTGCAACAATTCTTACGGTAGGAATAATCACGTTTCTTATTGTAAGTGCCTTCGTTGGCTTTGTGAGAGGCGGAAAAAAAGCGCTTTTCAGATTTATCACAGTAGCGCTTTCCGCAATCCTTGCGTTCGTAGCGGTGGTTATATTCAAAAACCTGCTTGGAGGAGAAGCTGTTACGGCAAAAATCAACGAGGCTCTCGCGCAAAACGGACTTCAGAAAATTCTCGATATTGCAGCCGCGTCTCCTCTTCTCGAAGAGGTTATACTGAAAACGGTAGGCGGCATGGTCGCGCCGATCATTTTCTTTGCGGTATTTATGGTCTGCTCTTTATTCACCTATATTCTCTATTTTATAATCACCCTTATATTCGGAATATGCAAAAAGCATAAATCCGCTAAGAATAAGGAAATCTGTGAGGAGGCTCCTGCGGAAGGCTCCGAGAAGGAAAACGCCGCGGAAAAAAGCTCAGAAGAAAACAACGAAACTAAAGAAAGCACCTCGGCTGAAGCCAAAACGGCAGAAAAAACCAGCGCTGAAAGCACCGAAAAAAGCGCCGAGGAGGGTGTCGAAAAAAGCGCTGAGGAAGGTGTCGAAAAAACCGAAACAGTTACGGAAGCGACAGACGGAGAAGAGGAAAGAAGCGGCTGCCTTAGCGGAATTTTTGCTCTTTTACTTGGATTTGCCCAGGGAATTATCGTTACCGCCGCTCTCGTTCTGACAATTATCAGCTACACCTTAATAGTACCCGAGATCGCACCGAAGCTTGAAAGCGCCGAGTCGCTTAACGAATCTCAGCGCGGAACAGTTACGGAGTTAACTAAAACCGTAAATGAAGCAAACAACTCCGCTCTCGTCTCGGTATACAGAAAATGCGGTCTTGACCTTGCGGCTCACGCTCTTATGGATTACGAGGTAAAGCTTGAAACCGAAACCTTAAAAATCGGTATGACGAAGGAAATCTCCTCTATCGCGGACCTTGTTTTTACGTTTATGGACCTCACCGCGTCTCCCGTTGCGGAATACGGAGAAGCGGAAGCCGTTTTAATACAGAAGCTCGGTAAATCGTTCACCGATTCAAGAGTCCTCTCGCTTGCGGGCGCAGAGCTGCTTCACAGCGCAACCGAAAGCTGGAAAAACGGCAACGCCTTTGCAGGTATGGCAAAGCCAAGCCTCGGAGCGGACATGGATCCCCTTGTAACAAAGCTTATCGAAACCTTTAACGAAAGCACTAAATCAACGGTAACCTTTAATGAGGACGTAATAACCACAGCTAACCTGATTGCAGTCTTTGCAAAGAACGGAATTTTCTCGGCATCGACACAGCTTGAAACCAACCCGAACGCTCTTTTCGACTGCATTGCGAAGGACGGGGTTATCTCTGAAATAACCCTTACGTTAAATACCAACGCAAGAATGAGCACTCTCGTTCCCGAAATAACCAACCTCGGTCTTAAAACTCTTGCAAACTCTCTCGGAATTGCCGAAAACACCACAGAAATCTACACCGAAACGCTCAGTAACATTGTAACCCACATTAACAGCACGAATGGCGAAACAGACGTAGCTAAGAGAATATATGCGTTAAAGCCGCTTTTAAAAACTGAATTTGAAAACATCGGCGTAACCATTGAGCCGGAATACCTTGACATTCTCACCCCCGCACTTATAGAGGACTTCGGGTCCTTCGACGGCGAGATAACCCCCGAATTTATCGCTGAATTCTTTGACGTTTACAGCAACGCAGTGCTTTCCGGCACCGTACAAACCTCGGGCGGCACCTCGTCAGTGCTTCCTCTCGGCACCACCGAGGAAAAGGAATACACCTTCCCGAAATACTCAAGCACCACACTTCATATCACAACGGGAGCGGTAAATGCCGCAAATAAGAGCCTTGCCTTAATAAGTGGCGCATCCCCCGAAAAGCTTGAAGCGTTCAAAGCATCCGACGCTCTGCTTGCAGGTATGCGTTCAAGCGCGACCGCAACGATAAACAGAGCAACGATAAAGGATTTCCTTGTTGCATCCAACTGCGTTATAACCAACCCCGAAGCGGAAAGCGCGGCTCTTGAAGCAATAGTCAAAGAGGTTGTTTCTATAATGGACGCTCTGAAGGCTCCCGGCGGAAACGGAATAGAGATAGTCAAAAACTTCTCCTCGCGTCTCGGCGGAGCGCTTGACAGTCTTTCAAAAACCGAAATGTACGGCTCTGACAAAACCTTCACGCTTTTCACAGCTATACTTCAGTCAAAGACGTTAAGAGACACCACTAAGATAACCGTACCCGAAACGATCAAGCTTACCAGTAAGCACCGCGCAAACGCAGACAAGGTTTCCTTCGGTTCTCTTATGAACGTTTTAACCAGCACCGTTGACGTCATTACCTCGATGCAGAACAGCGAAGTAACCACCGAATCCATTCAGGGACTTATAGGCAACCTTACCCCCGAAACCTCCGAAATCATCAAAGAGGTTATAACGGTTGAACGTATGGAGGATATGGGTATACCTAAGGAAAACGCGGAAACGACAACCGAGCTTATGGGAGACCTTATTGACAACCTCGGAAAGATTGAGGATCCCGAGACCTACGAGCAGGAAGCCAAGGCTGTTGAAAACATAATTAACCTCGGTATTGCCGCAAAGGACGCTTTGATGGGAAATAACGGCGGAAGCGGCAGCGGCGAAGGCAGCGGCGAAGGCAGCGGTGAAGGAAGTGGCGAAGGCACGCCCGAGCCTCCGAAGAAAAACCTCTTTACCCCCACAGTAAACAAGGACGAGGGCGGCAGCGGCGACGGTAGCGGTGAAGGCAGCGAAGAAGGCGACGGTACGGGTAGCGACAGCACCCCAGTTGAAGAAGGCTCGCTCGGCTGTACGGCTGACGATATGGTTAACAACATCATGTCAAGCTCCGCAGTTTGCGACACGATAGTTTCCACAGCAAAGGACAAGAACACGGTTGACCCGTTCGGAATTTCGGGAAGCCTTACCGAGTCCGACGAGCAGGCTATCAAGGATGCGTGCGACAATTACATAAGCCAGAACACAGACAAGACACCCGAGGAAATGGAAAAGATAACCGAAACGCTTGACAGCATCACAAAGCTCCTCGGAATAACCGGCTGGACCGCTCCCACGTTCCCCATTCCCACCCCGTAAAAACACGCTTACGGTTACATTCCCTTTTTCACACAGAAAAATTTAGTCCACGCATAGAACAAAAAGCTGGTGTGTTTTTGACAACACACCAGCTTTATAGCATTATCCCCTGTATTCCACCATTAAAATATCTTTGGAGAACAGTATGAAAAAAACACAGCGCACAGAAAACCCGTTTCCTTTTTCGGATACCAATAAAAGGTATCACACTATGGACTACTTCCTCCGCATGTCGTTCGGAGGAAGAAAAGCGTGCAAGGTGCCGATTGACGCAGGCTTTACCTGCCCGAACCGCGACGGCACAAAGGGGTACGGGGGCTGTTCTTTTTGCAGCGCAAAGGGCAGCGGTGAGTTCGCTCTCGGTGATAAACACAGTATAACCGAGCAGATAAATGCTGGCATCGAAATGATGAAAAAAAAGTGGAACGATGCCGTTTTTATCCCTTATTTTCAAAGCTTTACCAACACCTATGCGCCCGTTTCCGTACTTAAAAAGAAATATGACGAGGCACTCTCTCACCCCGATTGCACCGGAATCTGCATAGCAACGCGCCCCGACTGTATCACTCCTGAAGTTTCAGCTCTTTTGCACGAAATAGCTAAAGATAAATTCCTTATGCTTGAGCTTGGACTTCAAACCGTACACGACGAAACCGCTAAAGGTTTAAACAGAGGGTACGGGTATGCCGATTTTCTAAACTCCTATGATCTTGTAAAGGATCTGTTCGTCTGCGTGCATCTCATAAACGGTCTACCCGGTGAAACACCCGAAATGATGCTTGAGAGCGCACGTCGGCTCTCCGCGCTTAACGTAAAAGCGGTAAAAATACATTCTCTTTACGTTACCGAGGGCACAGAAATAGCAAAAAGCTATCTCCTCGGAGACTTTGACGTAATGTCAAAGGAGGATTACGTGCGTACCGTTTGCGATCAGCTCGAAATCCTCCCCCGGTCAACAGTTATAGAACGCGTAACGGGAGACGGCGCCCCCGACACCCTTATAGCCCCCGAATGGAGCCTAAGAAAGCTCTCTGTTCAAAACGATATAGACAAGGAATTATACCGCAGAGGAAGCTTTCAGGGCATCAAATACGGTAATTCGGAATAATACCGCAAGGAGAAGCTTTCAGGGTAATTAAATACGGTAAGTCGGAATAATACCGCAAAGAGAAGCTTTCAGGGCATTAAACACGGTAAGTCGAAATAATACCGCAAGGAGAAGCTTTCAGGGTAATTAAATACGGTAAGTCGGAATAATACCTATACGTGGCAAGCCGCTCCGTTTTTCAGCGAAAGACATAACCGCATCCCTTTGGTTCAGCTTTTTACAGCTTCGGCAGATAGCTTTTCGGGTTGACGGTGCTGCCGTTTTTCCTGATTTCAAAATGCAGGTGCGCTCCCGTAACGTTACCCGTAGCTCCGCTTTTGGCTATATACTGCCCTTTATAAACACGGCTTCCGTTTTTTACCTCTATCTTGCTCAGATGCGCGTAATAGGTTAAATCACCGTTATCGTGCTGTATCTTTATCAGATATCCGTAGCTTCCGTTATACCCGGCAAAAATAACCTTTCCGCCGTCCGCGGCGTACACGTACGTTCCGCTTGCGGCACGCAGATCAAGCCCCAAGTGAAAGTCATACTTTCCCGAAAGGGTACGTCCGCCGTAATCCGAGGTTATGTAAACGCTTTTCAGCGGCCACGCGTATTTTCCTGTGGATGCGGTTGATTTTTTCGTACCGACAAGTATAACCTTGTTCTGCGCCGCCTTAACCTCGGTATCGGAAACAAGGGTTCTCGTCGCTTCTGCGCCGTCAACGTAAACCACGTCGTAAACAAGAGTGCGTTCGCCGTATACCCCCTCGTTTTTCACCACGCTTGTTCCTTCGTAATGCTCTGAGGAATTCTGATATACCGTTTTAAACTCAACCGTTTTTGACTGGCTTTCGCTTACGGTAACCGAAAAAGAAAAGGATTTTCCTCCCGAAAGATAAATTTCCTTTATCTTTTCCCCTTCTTTAACCTCGCTTTCATAGCACTCCTTTTCGGTAATTTCAAGCTTATTATTAAGCGTAACGCTTTTTACATCGGGATAAAGCTTTTTAACCTCCTCGGTTTTTTCGGAGATAAGCTTCTCCTTAAATTTTTCAAGCGCCTCGGGGCTTTCTATGTATGCAACTCCCTCCCCGTCAACCGTAAGATAATATGCGTTTACCCTCTCTCCCTCGGTTACTGAAGTATCAGGAAGTCCTTCTACCGCTTCCGAGCAGGAGTAAAGCATGCATACTCCCGACAGTAGGCTTATAAGTATTGCTCGTTTTATCATTTAAACTGCTCCTTTCTGTTGGTTTATTTAGCCCCGCCCCCACGAAAACAGGCTCGTGAAAGCGGAGGCCACTTAAATATTTTAACA
>JAZRDX010000007.1:0-3302 GCA_045660565.1 Eubacteriales bacterium | reverse complement strand
CGCGTATTATTCTTTCTACTGTAACTCTTACGGTGTCTCCCGCTTTGTATTTCATCAGCCACTGAGAAAAGCTGTCTCTGTCGTCGAACTCTACCCCGTTGCAGGAGACAATCCTGTCGCCCTTTTTGATTTCGGTGTTGTATTTTGATTCGATGATATAAATACCGTATTTTGCCTCGTAAAGATAGTCTTTAAGCTCACCCGGGGTGCTTCCGTCGCCGTTTTTAAAGTAATCCCACGTAGACTGATTTACCTGAACGAGGGTGAATCCGATCGCAGGTCTGCCGCCGACGTATCCCTTTTCGAGAAGCTGATCCATTACGTCTAAAGCACGGGAGGCGGGGATGGCGTAACCGATACCGTCAACGTTGCTTCCGCTTGCCTTTGCGTTAATTATTCCGATCAGATTTCCCGCGGCATCATAAAGTCCTCCTCCGGAGTTTCCGGGGTTTACCGAGGTGTCAATCTGTATGAAATTTCCGGCAACCTCTCCGAGGTCTCTGTTCGGATGTCCTATTTTACCGAATGATAGCGAGAACCCGAGTCCGAGCGGATTTCCGCAGACAGCGATGCTCTGTCCCGCTTTTACTTTGCTTGAATCACCCCACGTTACGGGATTAAGCGTTTTATCCGTATTGATTTTTACAATGGCGAGGTCGGTGATTTTATCAAGGTGAAGCACCGAAAGCGTACATACTGTGCCGTCGGAAAGCACTGCCTTAAGCGACGTTTCGTTACCGTAAACTACGTGGTAATTGGTGAGCGCAAGACCGTTTGCGGATATTATAACTCCGCTTCCCGAGCCTGTTCTTTGACCGTTTGTATCGTAAATCTGGATATCTATCGAGTGCTGCTGTATCTTTTCGGCAAGAGCTACCGTGTCCTCCTCGTAGCTTCCCGAAATCATATCGACCTCGACTTTGTTTACTTTAACGCCCGATGCCTGTACCATAAGCGTGCGGAAAAAATCGGAGTCTCCGAGAAGCGAAGTGTTGCATACCCAGTAGAAGCAGGCGAACGCACCCGAAAACGCAACCGCCACAGTAAGAAGAAGAACACCTACCGTTTTCCATATCTTTTTGAGAGCGGCTGTGTCTTTTTTCGGTGGTGTTATCTTTTTGGGAGTGTCCAGCCCGAAAAGATAACTGTTCAGTACTTCGGCGGCGTTGTACCGAGGTGCTTGGTTTTCCGAAAACGCAGTTTGTGTTGAGCTGTTGCTGTCGGAAGAAAATATAGGATTGTCTTTCGGCATGGCGGATTCGGGGGAGGCTGTTTGATTGGCAGGTATGTTGGGACCGTAGACCTTTGCGGTGGTCGGGGCTTCGGTTGTGCTATTGGTGTTAAGACCGATGTTATTGGTATCCGACGCGCCGCTTAAGATATTGTTGTCAAAGTTGTCAGACGAAGTACCTTCGGAGCTTTTTTCTTCCGGGACTTCTTCCTCGGGAAGGCTTTCCGGCGTGATGGTTTCCGTTTCGTTTTTTTCGATATTTTCCGGTGTTATATTACCGTTATTAAAACCTTTGTTATCGTTATTCAAAATTTTATTCCTTTCGCGTTTTATCTGCCGAGATATATACATTATAGCTTTAATATGTGTCGTTTTTATGTTAGATTTACGAATATTTGTAAAAAAATCTAAAATATATCTGAAAACCTATTGATTTTTTTGAAAATACCATTATAATATTATTTTGAATGTAATATTTAACATTTTGCTTACGCATAATATCAAGGGTATAGATTTTTTAATTAATTTGTAAATAAATGGCTAACACATATAGAGAGGGCAAAAAAATGGAATTTAAAAAAATAGGAGTTCTTACGTCGGGCGGAGATGCCCCGGGAATGAATGCGGTTATCCGTGCGATTACCAGAGCGGCAAATGCCGCAGGCGTTGAAACCTACGGTATCTTCGTGGGTTATCAGGGACTTATGGACGGAAACCTCACCCGTCTTTCGGGAAGCGACGTTTCCAACATCATAAGCAAGGGCGGTACAATGCTCTACACCGCGAGAGCAACCGAATTTAAGGAGCCGTCCGGAATGGAAAAGGCACTTAAGACGTGTAAAGAGCACGGTATAGACGGTATAATCGCCATAGGCGGAGACGGAACCTTCAGAGGGGCTACCGACCTTTCCGCTCACGGTGTTCCCACCATCGGTCTTACCGGAACGATAGATAACGATATAACCGCTACCGACTACACCGTCGGCTTTGATACCGCGATGAACTCCGTTCTTGACTGCGTAGACAAGCTCCGTGATACCTGTGAGTCTCACGCACGTTGCTCGGTTGTTGAGGTTATGGGACGCGACGCCGGGTATATCGCGCTTCAGGCAGGTATAGCGGTAGGCGCTATCGGTATCGTCATAAAGGAGTTCCCTTTTGACGAGGAGGCTATGATTGAAAGAATAGTCAAGTCCAAGGCAGAGGGAAGAAGAAGCTTTGTTGTTGTAGTTGCCGAGGGTGTTAAGGACGCAAACGGAAAGCCGTACGGCGAGGACCTTGCGAAGCGCATAGAGGCACTTACCGAGGTTGAAACCCGTTTCGTTCGTCTTGCGCACATAATCAGAGGCGGCGCACCGACGCTCCGCGACAGACTTGCGGCGTCCATGATGGGAAGCGCGGCTGTTAAGCTGCTTCTTGAGGGTAAGTCCAATCTCGTTGTCTGCGAGAGAAACGCCGAAATAGTTACCTATGAGATAAATTTCGCTCTTACGCTTGATAAAATGTACAAAAACAAATTAAAGCCCGGCGACCTTGATCGCTTTGCGGCATCCGAAATTCACGAGATGGAAATGCTCGCGGCGGTTCGGAGAAAAGAAATGCTTGATATGTATAACGCAGCGATGTCGCTGATGTAATACTTTATCATAAATATAATCAATGTTAAAAAATGCGGTTTCCGCAAATCAATAAAAGGAGTACAAAATATGAGCAAAGATTTTGAATGCGAATACGCAATGTCTTCCGACGTACAGCGTATGTGCAAAGTCGCAAAGGGCCCGGATCACGGTCCCGCACCCATTCCGGAAGAAGGAAAATGGGTTCAGGCAAAGGAAATCACCGATATTTCCGCGTACACTCACGGTGTGGGCTGGTGCGCACCCCAGCAGGGAGCTTGTAAGCTTTCCCTTAACGTTAAGAACGGTATAATTGAAGAGGCTCTCGTTGAGACCATCGGATGCTCGGGTATGACCCACTCCGCAGCTATGGCTGCTGAGATCCTTCCCGGCAAGACTCTTCTTGAGGCTCTTAACACAGACCTCGTTTGCGACGCTATCAATACCGCTATGCG
>JAZRDX010000006.1:0-36505 GCA_045660565.1 Eubacteriales bacterium | reverse complement strand
GAGTTTGCAAAGATTAATTTATCATACCAAAAGCTTTGCGAAACCGAAAAGAAAAAATTACGGGAAAGTAACATCACGGCTGTCAAAAAAGTTTTTGGCGAGCTTTTTTCAAAAAGCGGGAGAATAAATCCGAATTTTTTTGCATAGACATAGATTAAACAAAAAAACAGCTATTGAAATTCGGAGGAGCAGTAATGGTGGGTACGCAAAATATTTATAAGGATATAGCCGAGAGAACCGGCGGAGATATTTACATAGGCGTCGTAGGTCCGGTTCGTACGGGAAAATCAACATTTATAAAAAAGTTTATGGAGCAGCTTGTTTTGCCAAATATGGCGGCGGGCTTCGAAAGAGAAAGAGCAAGGGACGAAATGCCGCAGACCGCGGCGGGTAAAACGGTTATGACGACCGAGCCGAAATTCGTTCCCGATAAAGCTGTGGAAATTTCGCTCGGTGAGCAGGCAACGATGAGAGTGAAGCTTGCCGACTGTGTAGGGTACGTCGTACCCGAAGCACTCGGAACCGTTGAAAACGGTCAAAGCAGAATGGTGCTTACACCGTGGTCGGAGGAGCCTATGCCGTTCGAGGCCGCGGCGGAGCTCGGAACGAGAAAGGTAATATTCGAGCATTCGACCGTCGGTATTGTCGTTACCACCGACGGCAGCATCGGTGAACTTGCGAGAGAGGTTTACGTCGATGCGGAAAAGAGAGTTATTTCCGAGCTTAAATCAATAGGTAAGCCCTTTGCCATTTTACTCAATTCGGCGGACCCCGGTAGCGAAAAAGCGGTAAATCTTGCACTGGAGCTTGAAAAGAATTACGGCGCGCCCGTTGCGCTTGTGAACGCTACCGAGCTAAGCTCCGAGGACATACGTCATCTTATGGAGCTTTTACTGCTTGAATTTCCTGTAAGAATGGTTGACGTTGAGCTTCCCGCGTGGACTACCGCACTTGAGCCTGAGCACTGGCTTATAAAATCGCTTCGCGAGGCGATAGGGGAGTGCGCTAAAAAGATAAAAAAGCTCGGGGAGATACCGTCGGCGTTCAACGCCTTGTTCGGACACGAGCATATAAAAGACGCATTTATAATTTCAACAGAATGCGGCAGCGGTGTTGCGAGACTTCTCGTTAAGCTTAAGGAGCCGCTTTACTACAAGGTCATAAGCGAGCTTACGGGATTTTCGATAGAAAACGAGGAGGCTCTGGTAACACAGCTTAAGGAGCTTTCCGCAGTTAAAGAAAGGTATGACAAGGTAGCGGCGGCGCTTGATGAGGTTGAAAACGGAGGGTACGGTATAGTTTTACCCACGGTTGAGGATTTAACGCTTGCAGAGCCGGAGATAATAAAGCGCGGGGGCGGATACGGTGTAAGACTTCGCGCGTCGGCGCCGTCGATTCATATGATTAAGGCAAATATCGAAACCGAAATAAACCCCATCGTCGGTACCGAGCAACAGTCGGAGGATCTGATAAGATACCTCCTAAGCGAATTTGAAGAGGATCCGAAAAAGATATGGAGTTCAAATCTTTTTGGAAAAACGCTTTACGAGCTTATAACCGAGGGACTTCACACAAAGCTTGACAACGTTCCCGCCGATGCAAGGGCGAAGCTTGGAGGAACCCTTGAAAAAATTGTAAACGAAGGAAGCGGCGGTCTTATCTGCATACTTCTTTAAATGAAAAATAAAGGAGAAGCTATATGTTGAAATGCCCATCTCTTCCCGTAAGGTACAGCGAGCTTTGTAAAAAAGAAGTAATCAATACGTGCGACGGTTGCCGCCTCGGATTTGTCAGCGACCTTGAAATAGACACCATGTGCGGCAGAATCAACGCTATATTCGTGCCGAAGCCGCATAAGCTTTTCGCTAAATGTCAGTATCACGTAATCCGCTGGGAGCAGATAGAGAAAATAGGCTCGGATATGATACTTGTAAAGGTTTCAAGACCGCCCCAAAAGCCGGATTGCTGACGGCGTCGCATTATTTAAAGTAAGTTTTATATACACATGCTTTTGAATAAATTTCCATTTATATTTTTCTCCGAAGCGTTCATAATACTAACAGAGCAAAGCGATGCGGCGCAAACGAAACTTGCAAAAACGCAATTTACAGCTTGATGCCAAACGCAGCTCAAAGCTAAGAAAAGATTTGAACTAAAAAAAGGAGAAAACAAAATGGCAAACCAGATTCTTGTTTCGGATGCTAAGGAAGCTCTCGAGCGCTTCAAGATGGAAGCTGCAAGCGAGGTTGGAGTAAACCTTAAGCAGGGTTACAACGGTGATCTTACCTCCCGTCAGGCAGGTTCTGTAGGCGGTCAGATGGTTAAGAAGATGATCGAGAAGTACGAGAACGACCTCAAGGCAGGCAAATAAGTTAAAATAAAGTTTTTAAACAAAACGGCGGAGACCGGGCGAAAACGCTCGGTCTCTGTTTTGTGTATAAAAGACTCGACTTTACGTTGTTTTATTTACTAAACTCCGAATCCTTTAAGCTAATCGGTTATCACCGCAAGACGGTGCTTTGTAAATTCTTTTACGGATGATTTTGCCTTTTTCGGTGAAAATAAAGCTATAGATAATGCAAGGGATTTATTTTTATATTAAGTTAACAAAATATTCTTGAAATAATCTTAAAATATGATAAAATATAAAGTGTATAGAACTAGTGTTTTGAGTTCGGCATATCACATTGTACCGGGTTTTCGGAAGGGAGATTTTCTTAGCAAAAATGAAATTTGATACAAAAAAGACCATGCTCGTCGGTCTTGCGTTTATGACAATATCTTCTTTTTGGCAGCTCTACAACAATGAGATTCCGCTAATGCTTCAAAAGCTTATCGGAGAAAGTCATCTCGTGATAAATACCGTTATGACACTCGATAATTTATCAGCGCTGTTTTTACTACCCTTTTTTGGTATGATATCCGATAAAACACATACCAAAATCGGAAAGAGAATGCCGTATATTTTATGCGGAACGGCTCTTTCGGTAATCTTTATGCTTATGCTTCCGCTTGCGTTCTCGCTTAGAAATATTCCTTTGTTTTTTGTGGGAATAGTCGGCGTTCTTATTTCAACTTCTATATACCGTTCTCCCGCAGTCGCGCTTATGCCCGACATAACGCCGAAGCCATTCCGTTCGAAGGGTAACGCCGTTATAAATCTTATGGGAACCATAGGTATTATGGTGGTATACGTTTTAATATTTCTGCTTGGCGGAGAGGAAAACTACGGAAAGCTGTTTATTATCATAGCGGCATTTATGCTCGTCAGCGTTGTTGTAATGTGGCTGAACATTGATGAAAACAAGCTTGTTGCAGCGATGCCTCCCGAAGAGGAGACGGAGGAAGAAAGAGTAAACAGGTTAAACACCGGCGTAAAGGTACACGCAAGCGTCAGAAAGAGTCTTATATTCCTTTTTGTAAGTGTTTTTCTTTGGTTTATGGCATATAGCGCAATAGAAACAAATTATTCGAGATATGCTATAGGTATATGGGGGCTTAGCGAAAAGCTTTATATTCTGCCGATGCTTTTCGGTAGCATAATTGCCATTGTCAGCTTTCTTCCCATTGGAAGCCTTTCCCAAAAATTCGGAAGAAGACGCACGATAATCGTCAGCCTTATTGTACTGTTTATAGCGGTGTTCTTAACTACTTTCATAACCACGCACAGCTTCCTGCTTTACATTATGTTCGCGCTTGTAGGAATAACCTGGGCGGCGATAAACGTAAATTCATACCCCATGGTTGTCGAAATGAGTAAGGGAGCCGATGTTGGAAAATACACGGGACTTTATTACACCTTCTCAATGGCGGCACAGATAGCCACTCCGCTCGTTACCGGTCTTATTTTCGATATGGTCAATAAGTATGCAGACAGCATTGACGGACTAAGAGTTCTGTTTCCGTATTCCGCGGTCTTCCTTCTTTTCGGACTTTTAACAATGATTTTCGTAAAACATGGAGACGGAATGAGCCAAAAGGAAGTAGAGCTTATGCAGGAGCAGGCTATCGAGGCGTTTGAGCACGGCGATCAGTCGGCATCCGGCGAATAAAAACATTAAAAACGGTAGATTCATAAAACAGTTCAGGAGGAAAATTATGAAAAAAAGAAATATTGCTTTAGGAGTTATGGCGGGAGTAACCGGCGCATATCTTTATTCCATCTGCCCGAGACTTAAGAACAGAGCGAATATGAAGCCCTTTACCGAAAATAAAATCTACGCGCACAGAGGTATGCACGGAGGAAAAATAGAGGAGAATACGATAGAGGCATTCTCTAAGGCTGTTGAGAACGGCTACGGTATAGAGCTTGACGTTCGTGTAAGCGCGGACGGACAGGCGGTTATAGCGCACGATAGCGCCCTTTGGCACGATTCCGGAGAGGGAAAGAATATTTCCGACCTTACCGCAGAAGAGCTTAAGGATTATGGCGTTCCGCTTCTCTCCGAGGTTCTTGAGATAGTTGACGGAAAGGTTCCGCTTATCGTTGAGCTTAAGTGCGAGACTAAGGATATTTCCATCTGCCCGATAGTTGCCGAGGTTCTTGACGAATATAACGGCGACTACTGCATAGAATCCTTTAACCCCTACGTTCTTAAGTGGTATAGGGAGTGCCGTCCCGAGGTTGCAAGAGGACAGCTCTCTACGAACTTTACCGACAAGAAGCACCCGAAGTATTTCTTGATTGAAAACCTGCTTGTAAACAGAATTTCAAGACCTGATTTTATCGCTTACAATCACAAGGCTCCGTTTAACCTTTCGCTCGCGCTCTGCCGTAAGCTCTACAATACTCCCGTAGTTGCGTGGACCATTGAAAGTGCAGAGGAGTGGAGCAAGTGCGCGGATAAGTTTGATGCGTATATCTGCAACGGACTTCCGAAAAAGCGCTCTAAGAAAAAATAAGATAAAATACAAAAAATCCTGCCGTTATCGGCAGGATTTTTTTGTCATTAATGAAGCTTACATAAAAAGTCCTCGGTGTCAGCCCGCGGAAGCCGCCTTGTAAACGTACGCGTTTCCTATTTTACCTATGCGCGCAACGAGATTAAGCTCGGTTAGAATCAGCAGTGTCGTACCCGAAAGCTGACGGCTTATTTTACAGGCTGCGGCATATTCGGCAGAGGTGAAAAGCTCCGGCAGCGTGTCGGGTAAAAAAGCTCTGTGATCGGAAGAAGCGGAAAGGGTAATATCATCAATAAGGCTTGTCGGAATCCTCTCTGCCGAGAGGGTTTCGACCTTTTTTCTGCCCCTTTTTGAGGTTTTTACTCTTATAACCCTATGTTCCTCAGCCTCAAGCGTTATAAGCCGCAGACGCAGGTTTTTTGAGGTTAAAAAGCTGCGTATCCCGTAAAGCTCGGCGAATACGTGATGCTTTGTCATGCGCTTTGAGCTTCTTCTCACGGTAACCTCACCCGTTTCCGAATCGGTAAGATACAAAAGCTTCTTCGATATTATCGGGTATACTACGGTAACCGTACCGTGCTTAAGCAAAACCTCCAGCTTCTTATTTAGTCGGTAGAAGCCTCTCGTTTGAATTTCGAATACTCCGTCGTCGGAAAGCGCATCGGAAACAAATCCGTGATTTTTTATCTCGTGCTTTTCTTTGTCCGGTTGGACGTAGTATTTCAGCGCGGAGTGTATCTTTTTTTCCGACAAAGTTCCTATTCCGCTTGACGGTATTCTGAGCGCGGCTTCAACCGCAAGCTCAAAAAGCTCTGTGTCCATTAGTTTTCCTCCGTGTCAGGCGTGTCGGATTCGGTAATATAAGGATTGGTGCAAGAATAGCTATCCTTGCTTTTCGAGGACTTTGATGCGGATTTCGTCTCTTTATCAAGGCTTGAATCGGTAGGTTGAGCCGTACCGTCTCTGCCGCTTTGGGTGGTTGCTTTAAACGATACCGCGGCAAGGTCTCCGCCTAAGGGGGAGAAGAGCTTTTCGTCGGTAAATTTCCTTGAACGGGAGTTTAAAAGCCAGAGCTTGACGTACATAGCGGCAGGAGAGGAAAGCGCGGGAAGTCTGATAAACGAAAGCTCCTCGTAGACACGCATGCTTTCGTAGTCCGCACCGCCGTTTACTGCGCTTACGTATACCTTTATTCCTCTTTTTTTGCATTGTTTTGCAAATTTGAGCGTCTCCTGACTTTGTGTGTTTAACGTGCCGGAATGGTACGTCCCGAGGATAACCGCCTTTGTTCTGCGCGGTAAGGAGGGGTATGTCATTCCGGGATAAACGTTAAGAAGAATGATCGGGGAAAGGGTAGAGAAAAAGGGCTTGGCGATGGTGAACGTGTCGTATCCTTCGACGTATTTTTCGTTTTTGAAGAAATCACCGTCCTTTACCGTTCCGTAAAGCTCTCCGGAGGGTACAGGTGCCGAAAAATAGGGCGGCTGCTGCATTATTCTTGATGCTCTGTATACCGATACCCGTCCGTCTTTTTCGGGGTAAACGGTGAGTGCTCCCTTTGCTTTGCCGGAGCGTATAACCGCTACCGCCGCTTTAAGGTTTGCGTTTCCGTCAGCCTCGGGATCCGAGAGCGGCAGATTAGAGCATACGGTAACGCAGGGGGTTCTTGAACGCCCTATGGCGTAAGAAATCGCCGCCGAGGTGTACGCAAGGGTATCGCTGCCGAGTGTAACTATAACTCCGTCGTATTTCTCGGAAAGAACGTGTTTTCTTACACCGGAAATTATTTTGTTTAAAATTTTACCGTCGGTGTTTTCGCTTAAAACGGAACAAAGGTGCTTGTGAGTCAGCTTGACGTCATGTCGGGTTTTAAAAATTTTATCTATTGTGGGAGCTATGTCTGCTCTTGGAGTGAGTACCCCGTTTTCGTACGTGCAGCTTATTGTTCCGCCTGTGTGAATTATTAAAATATTCATTACTTTTTATTCCTTTTTCGCTGAAAGACAGTTGGTTTAACTCTTTATATTTATTTTAGCATAAAGTTGCACAAAAGAAAAGTCTTTTTCGAAAAAAAGGTATAAAATAATTTTGCGTGGAGAAAATTTTTATGAAAAGAAAAGATATTTCGTTCAAACCTTGTGCAGTTGTCATTTGACAACGGAATGGAGATCAAAATGAACAAAAGCAACGAAGAATACAAACAGTACGCAGAAAAACACGCGCAACCGTCTCCGATTTTAAGCAACTGCGCTAAAGCTTTCCTTGTCGGTGGGCTTATTTGCAGTATCGGTCAGCTTCTTTTTACGCTTTACAGTGAGGCCTTGAAAATGCAAGAGGTTAGCGCACGCGCGCTTGTTTCGGTGTCTCTTGTGTTTCTCGGAACCTTTCTCACGGGCCTTGATTTGTTTGATGATATTGCAAAATTCGGCGGTGCGGGTGCGCTGGTTCCTATTACGGGCTTTGCAAACGCGGTGGTTGCTCCCGCACTCGATACCAAGGCTGAGGGGTGGATTTTAGGAGTGGGCTCAAAGCTTTTTACAATAGCGGGACCTGTCATTCTGTACGGTACGGCTGCGTCGGTGCTTTACGGGGTTGTCTACTACGTGTTTACGTTATTTGCGAAATAGGAGGCAGGGGTATGGGAAAAATAGTCAGATTTGAAAACAAACCGAGGATACTTGCCTCGGCATCCGTTGTGGGAAAAAAAGAAAACGACGGTCCGCTTTCAAAATATTTTGACGCTCATGACGTCAGCGATAAATTCGGACAGAAAACCTTTGAACAGGCGGAAAGCGAGATGCAGAGAATGGCTCTTAATCTTGCGCTTTCGAAAATCAAGGCGGGACCCGAAAGCGTTGACGCGGTTTTTGCGGGAGACCTTATGAACCAGTGTACCGGCTCGTCTTACGGTCTTTCCGGCTTCGGAATATCCTATTTCGGGCTGTACGGGGCTTGTTCAACAGCGGCGGAGGGGTTAATTCTTGCGGGTATGACGGCGAACTCCGGGATATATGACAGGGTAGCCTCTCTCTCGTCATCTCATAACAGCTCGGCGGAAAGACAGTTCCGTTTTCCGCTTGAATACGGCTCGCAAAGACCGCCTACCGCTCAGTGGACCGCGACCGCCGCGGCGGCATTTGTGGTAGGCAGTGAAAATGCCGAAGGATATACGTCGGTTGCGTGTCTTACCGAGGCTCTTGCCGGAAAAATAGTGGACAAAGGCATAAGTGATGCAAATAATATGGGTGCGGCTATGGCGCCTGCCGCGGCGGATACACTGCTCGAATATTTTGTAAAAAACAAACGCCGTCCCGAGGAGTTTGACCTCATCGTTACCGGGGATCTCGGAAAAGAAGGGCACAAAATTTGCAGAGAGCTTCTTGAAAGCGAGGGGCTTAAGCTCGGAAAGAATTTCAGCGACTGCGGTATGCTTATTTACGACGGAGAAAAGCAGGATACGCACAGCGGAGGTTCGGGGTGCGGTTGCAGCGCGTCGGTTACGGCGGGGTATATAATGGAGGGCTTTAAAAACGGAAGCTTTAAAGATGTTTTGTTGATAGGCACGGGAGCGCTTATGAGTCCTATGTCGATTCAGCAAGGGCTTTCGATTGCGGGAATAGGACACCTCGTCCGAATATCCGCGACAAAAGATTAAAACCGGTTGAATAGAAAAAGGAGAGGAAAATGGAAGTTTTTACCGACGTATTAAAGGCGTTTGCAGTGGGCGGTGTTTTTTGCGTTATCGCTCAGGTGCTTATAGATAAAACCAAGCTCACACCGGCGAGAATACTCGTGTCGTACGTTGTTCTCGGTGTGTTTCTTACAGGCTTAGGTGTATATGAGCCGCTTGTTAAATTTGCGGGAGCGGGAGCGACGGTTCCGCTTACCGGATTCGGTTATACGCTTGCAAAAGGCGTCCAGAAGGCTGTGAGCGAAAATGGACTTATGGGAGCGCTTTCCGGCGGAATAACGGGAGCCGCGGCGGGAATATCCGCGGCTATGGTTTTCGGACTTATTGTTGCCGCGGTTTTTCCGTCTCATCCTAAAAAATAACCGCTTTGCAAAACTAACGGGAACGCCCTGGAAAGACGCTCCCGTTAGTTTTGTACTGACGCTTTTAAAGGCTGGCGGTACATGCCGACGTGCTTGTAAAACAGCAAGAGACTCTTTTATGTTATATTAAACAAAAAAGACAAAACGGCCTTATATAACCTGCACAAAATAACGTAAAATGTTACTTTTTTATTATAAATCACGCGCTATTGTTAACACCTCGGTAAGGAAAATACATTTGAGTGTTCGAAATATACATTGTTTTATACGTGGAACGGTGCTATAATATTAACAAGAAAAATATATTTAAAAGGAGTCAAATATATGAAAAAAATCAGAATACTTGCGTTGATATTGGCACTGCTGATGTTACCGCTTGGTATGTTGGTTTCCTGTAAAAAGGATGATGTCGATACCGGCGACGACGACGACGACGACGACGGAACCGGCTCCAACCAGCAGAGACCGACCACAAGTACTACTACCGTTGTAGATGACGGAAGGAGGGCGGGTTATCTTTGTTATTATACCTTTGATAACGCTCCGATAGGCTCGCAGTTTACGTCTGCGGCACCGTATGGCTTTTTCAATAATTTTAATGCGGGTACTTTCGTATTCGGAAGAAGAGACGTTAACGGCAGAAAGGGCGGATACTTAGGTATCGAAAGAGCCGCAGTGAAGGCGGGTCCTTATTACGACCTTCAGGTAATGACGCTTCCCGGCTTCTCATACACCCACGTAGTATCCTTCGATATCTACCTCGGCGGCGGACTTATGAAGGATAACGTTCAGTTCGTGGGAAGAAAGGGCTCGGGTATATTTAACCCTTTCCTTACCTTCTATCCGGACGGAACCGTTTACGCTGCAAGCAAGATTAATTTCTACCGTGCAAAGGATACCGGTGAATGGGTAAACTTTGCGGTTGCGATCAATGATATGACGCGTGAGTTCGACGTTTACGTAAACGGAGTTAAAAAGCTTGTAGGTGTTGGTTACAACACCGAAAACTATGAAAGCTGGGACCTTCAGAAGATTGACAAATACCGTTTGCTCATTGGCGACAGCAACATGTACGCGACTGAAATGCGTATTGATAACTTCTACGTATCCAGCGGTCTTACTCCTCCCAACGCGACCGGAACGAGTAACGTTATATACACCGATACATACACGGAAGTTGGAAATATCTTCGGGCTTGAGGGTGTTGATCTGTCCAAGCAAAAGGTCCTTGATATTTACTCTCAGAACGATCCGCTTATGAATACTGTTAAGAACGATCCGTATTCCTCGAAGCTTCTCATGAGTAACTCCGTTGCTCTTGCAAAGCTTGCCTTTATAGGTGATATTGCGGTCGGTACCGATCTTCAGTACGATTACGGTGTTGAAACAGGAAAGTACCGTTACGGTGGAATTATAGGAGGAAAAACCTTCTACTCCGAAATCGGAAAGAGCTTTGAGTTCCGCGACGAGATCATTAAAGAGGGTACCGACGCGGGTAAGCTTATAGTTGTTGATGAAAACGGAAAAGAGGGAACGTATTCTCTTGAGGGAGAAGAAAACTTCATCAAAATCACGATTATAATAGATAATGTAACAACTTACGCGGTATATGCAAACGGCGTGTTCAAAACGGTATCGAATGCCGACTTTGATCCCGAGGATACAAAGGCTATTGAATATACCGAGGGCGCATTCCACGGAAAAACCTATTCATATAACACTGGCTCCATAGACGATAACGAAGGCGATACTGTTTCGATATCCTTCACTCCCGATGAAATAAATGGCAAAGTAGCTTTCTCAATGACGGTTAACGATACGGTTAACATTGACGTAAAGGACGTTACCTATGCATACGATTACGGAATTCTTAATTTCCAGATCGACGGAAAGATATACAATCTTGCGTATAACGAAATCGACGATGAGTTTACGCTTTTGGATCCCGATGAAAACTCTTATCTTCTTACCGCTCATAAGGAAGGGGAGATAGTTGTTTCGGAGAGCGACGTTCTTGCGCTTCACTACCAGAGCTTCGGAAGTGGCGTCGGTTCGATTTCGCTTCCCGTAAGCAGTGATATTGCGGGATTAAAGCCTTGGGAAAAATTCCACCTTGAAGTTTACATTCCCGATAATATGGTAAAATTCAAGTTTGGACTTTTCCTCCACTGCGGAGACAGTTTCTATTTCACAACTCTTCAGTTCAGTAAGGCAGGACGTCAGACCAAAGCGATTCCTTTGGCTGAGTTTACCGCATCCGGTAGTCCTAATATTGCAAACCTTGACAGAGTTGAGTTCAAAATGACAGGCTCTCAGAGCGGAACGAACTTCGGTCCTAACGGAGACGATAATGGTACCGCGTTAGGAAACGACGGACACGATTTATACATAATTAGTTTAGCTCTTCATCAGGATAAGATCGCCGAGGTAGAGGGACCCAAGGACATGGATTACTGTACTCACCAGGCGCAGGACGGAACCAGCTATCTTGAAGAGGGTTCCGAGTTCGTTGAATCGAGCTGTACGAGTATAGGCTATTACGCAAAGCGTTGTACTTTATGTAAGGCAACGGTTATAGACGACGAAATGCCGATAACCGATGCTCTCGGACACATCACTGAGGGACAGGGAATATTTACCCAGTATCCTACCTGTGAAAACCCCGGATATACCTATCAGCACTGTAAGAGAGAAACCTGCAATCAGGAGATAGTGTTATCCGAAATACCGGTTCTTTCTCACGAATACCACGAGATACTTAACAATGCTGCGGGAAGAATGGACTACCAGTGTAAGAACTGCGGAAGCAAGTATTCCACATATCTTAACAGCACGCTTATCCCCGGTAAGGAAAAGTACGAAACTCTCCTTCCCGAAGGCTCCAAGTCGCTTCTCGTTTACGAAGGTCATAACGATAATCTTAAGATAGGTAGCTTTGATGCTAACGGAGCCAACACTGCGGCGGGAATAGGTAATGTAAATGCATATATGAAATACGCGACGTTTGTTTCGACGAGAGTCGGTGTTGATTACGCCTTTGAGGTTACCAAGGGAGATACCTCAAACGGAAGCGGAGACGTTCATAACCCCTACTTCGACGTTGCGGTAGGCGATGCGTTTGGCGGCGGTGCTAAGTTTGTATTTGAGTTCGATATTAAGCCGGGCGAAAAGGGTAATGACGGAAAGTACGGAAAGCTCTCAGCTCAGATAATTGACCGTACAAGTAATGTAGGCGCCGACGGTAAGGTAGTAAACACTTGGGTTAACTTCTTTGCCGTAAACAAGGACGGTTATCTTGAAGCAGGAAACGGTGCGTCTCCGATACAGCTTGATCCCGATAAGTTTACTAACATTGCAATAGTAGTTGATCCTATAGGAAACACAAAAACTATTTACGTAAACGGAGTATTTGCTGCGAGAGGTCAGTTTAACTCTACCGCAATACCGAACCTCTGTGTCAGAGAGATAAGAATCCAGTTTGATAACGGCGACTACAAAAACAACATAAAAGCTTCTTACTTCTATAACAATCTGTTCGCATACGCAGGCGAATCTCCTCTCTGTCTCGTAAACACTGATATAGTTAACGAGAGCAAGGGAGAGCTCGGACTTTACGAGACGGATACTCCCGATACGGATGCAGCTCCTGTAACCGAGTTCAGCGCACTTACGGCTGATAAGACTATATTCCTTAAGTCTTATGAAAAGAGCAGCGAGTACACCTTCAGCTTCAAGCTTTCGGCGGCAGCGGCACTTGCAAACGGAGTTCTTCTTAGCGGTAATAAGCTTGACGGCTATAACACGGAGTACAGCGCAGAGCTTCTGACTGTTAAGGACGGATACCTCTACTACAGGGGTGTTCCGATTTATAACATTTCTGAGGGATGCGAAGGCGTTGAAATCAAGCTTTACTGTGAGGATTATCTCGGTCGTGTAACCGTAACGGTTAACGGAACGGAGATTCTTTCTAAGAGACCTTACGGAACCGGCAATAACTACTCTGCAGGCGATGCTTACTTAAGAAGCTATACCTTCGGCTATGCTGTTGGTGAATATTCGATAACGGATATAAGCTTTGTAACCACTGCACAGGCAAAATAATTAAAAACCAAAAAGAGCAAATATGCAAGACGATAAATCTTGTATATCTGCTCTTTTTCTGTTGGTGAGGTTTTCGCCCTTGCAAAAGTGAAGCTGTGTTACACAAAGCGAATTAACAAAAACAGTGGCCTTTTTTTAACAAATAAAAATCGGGAGAGGATTTCCTCTCCCGAAAATTTATTAAATATCAAGCTCCGGCGGAACGTCGATTTCGTCGGAAACGTATTTTCCGTTCTTCTTTCTTTGTCGGACGCATTCCGAAAGAAGATACTCTATCTGTCCGTTAATGGAGCGAAAGTCGTCCTCCGCCCACGCCGCAAGCGCATTGTATAGCTTAGGCGAGAGACGTAAGGGTATCTGTTTTTTTATCTGATTTTCTGCCATATCAGTAAAGGTTACCCGAATTTACAACCGGCTGAGCGTCCTTGTTTCCGCAGAGAACAACGAGAAGATTTGATACCATAGCCGCTTTTCTTTCCTCGTCAAGCTCTACCATTCCGCCGCTGCTTAATCTTTCAAGAGCCATTTCGACCATTCCGACAGCGCCGTCAACGATCATTCTTCTTGCGTCAATAATTGCCGATGCCTGCTGACGCTGAAGCATGACCGCCGCGATTTCGGGCGCGTAGGCGAGGTAGGTTATACGCGCTTCGATTATTTCAAGTCCCGCCTCGTTTACTCTTTCCTGAATTTCGTCCTTGATTCTCGACGCAACGACGTCGCTGGAGCCGCGAAGGCTTCCGTCGTCGGCAATACCGTCTCCGGTGGTATCTACGTTAGGGGATACGTCGTAGGGGTAGATTTTTATAACGTTACGCAGAGCGCTGTCGCACTGAAGAGAAAGGTATTCCTTGAAGTTGTCAACGTTAAATACAGCCTTTGCGGTATCGGTAACCTTCCACATAACGGCTATACCTATCTCAACGGGGTTGCCGAGACAGTCGTTTATCTTCTGCTTGTTGTTGTTTAGAGTCATGATCTTAAGAGAAATTTTTTTGTTTACCGCTACCGCAAGCTCCTTTTTAAGCTCTGCTCCGAGAAGTCCTGTCGGCGCGCTTTTTACGTCTCCGCTTTGGTTAAGCTTTGTTTCCGCGGCAGGGTTGAAGCTGACACAGAAAGGGTTTACAAAGAAGAAGCCGTCGCCCTTTATTGTTCCGACGTATTTACCGAAAAGGGTAAGCACAAGCGCCTCCTGCGGCTTAAGAACACGCAGCCCGAGGAAGGGAACCCAGCCGATACACAGAACTATGATGGAAATGATAAATATCACGTTTCCGATACCGCCTGAGTTAGTGGTCTCCATTTGAATACCGCCGTAAATTACTCCTGCCAAGGCTGCGGCAAGGAGAAGAACGGTAAGCAGAAGTGCTGCCATACCGTGTTTTTTGTTTTCTAAGATCTTTTCTTGCATATGAAAAGTCCTCCAATGTATAATTTTTCAGATACGAATATCTGATATCAATATGATATCACAAAAATATCTGTTTGTCAATGGGGTTGAGGAAATTAATTATGCGGTTTTTTATGTTTTACCCTTAGGGGAGGGGGCTTGCCTCCCGTTTTTGTTGCTTCATTACCGCAAACGCGAAGTGGTCTGCATAGTTGACTATCTTGCCCGGAGGCAGGGGGAGCGGAGAGGTGTGATAGGGGAATTTATCCGTAGGGGAGGGGGCTACTCTCCCGTGTTCTTATATTACCGTGTTATAAAATTCAATGATAGCGAAAAACACGTTAAAGAAAAAGAGTACGCTTTAAAAAAATTATTGACTTTTAATGGTAACTATGTTATACTTTAATCAAATAAACTCTTTAAATATACGGAGGATTTTATGTTTATAAATGCAGAACCCGTGTGGCTTAAGGACAAGGAAAATGAGCTTAACGTAGCCGCCGCTTTTACGGAAAAGGTCGGCTCGCTTGAAGGAGCTGAAATATATATTGCCGCGTGTACCTTCTACCGCATTTACGTGAACGGTGAATTTGTCGCGTTCGGCCCCGCAAGAACGGCGTCGGGATACGCCAGAGTTGACGTTATTCCGCTGTCAAGGTTTAACCGAGGAGAGGAAAATACCGTCCGTATAGAGGTTGTTGCGTATAACTGCCGCGCTCTCTCGACCTGCCTCGGAAAAGGCTTCCTTACCGCCGAAATCCGCCGCAGAGGTGAGGTTATCGCATATACAGGAAGGGACTTTTCCGCATCTCTTATGAGAGAGAAGGAGCAGAAGGTTGAGCGCTATTCAATTCAGCGTCATTTTACCGAGATCTGGGACTTTACAAGGGTGGAAGAGCCTTGCGAGACGGTTATAACCGAGTACACGCCGAAATATCTTGAAAGACGCGCACCGTACCCGCTTTACAACGACGTTTTGTCGAAAAGCGCATTTGTCTACGGTGAATTTACCGATAGCGGAAAGGAGCCGGAAAGACCTATTCGTCATTCGTGGAATCACGCACCGAGATATTGGGGTGAGTTTAAGCAGGACGAAATTGAGCGTAAGCCTTTCCGTTTCGTAATGCGACAAGTGCAGAACGTAAAAGAAAAAAACGTTTCGCTGCCCCTGACGCTTAACGCAGGCGAGTATGCTATTTTCGATATGAAGCAGATCGAATGTGGGTTTGTCAGTCTTACCGGAAAAACGGCGGTAGAGTCCGACGTTGTTATAGCGTATTCCGAATACTTTGAGGGCGAGAAATTCGACTTTTCGGGAATAAGCTGTCATAATGCCGTTGAATGTATTTTTAAAGAGGGATTTAGCGGTGAATTTTTAAGCTTTGAGCCGTACACTATGAGATTTGCGATTGTAATGGTGAAGAGCGGAGCTTTAAGCCTTTCCTCGTTCGGTGTAAAAACGTACGAGCACGACATGAGTAAGGCTAAAATCAAGGAATTTCCGAATAAAAAGCATAACGATATATATAATGCTGCGAAAAGAACCTTTGCTCATAATGCGGTGGATATTTACACCGACTGCCCCTCGCGTGAGCGCGCTGGCTGGCTTTGCGATTCCTATTTTACCGCTTACGCCGAGCAGTATTTCTTCGGAGAGGTACCGGTAGAGGAGGATTTCCTCGAAAACTTCGCGTTTTGCACCTCGCCCGAGCTTCCGAGAGGACTCGTTCCGATGAGCTTCCCCGCAGATATTCACGTAAGAGACATTGGCGGCGGCACCGAGCATATTCCCCAGTGGTGTATGTGGTACGTGCTTGAGCTTAAGGAACATATTACCGAGAGAAATACGGGGACGGACCGCGAGAAGTTCCGTCAGTCGGTCGAGCTGCTTATCGATTATCTTGAAACCTTTGAAAACGAGGACGGACTTCTTGAGGACCTCCCAAGCTGGAACTTCGTTGAATGGTCGAAAGCTAATGACTGGACAAGAAACGTAAACTATCCGACAAACTTCCTTTATGCCGCAACGCTTGACGCGGCGGCGGAGCTGTACGGAAAGGAGTCTTATAAAATTAAAGCAAAAAGGGTAAGAGAAAAGACAGCCGAGCTTTCCTTTGACGGTGAGCTGTTTATCGATAACGCGGTAAGAGACGGGGATGGTATTCTTAAAAACACGGGTAACGTTTCGGAGATTTGCCAGTACTACGCGTATGCCTTTGGAAATATCGACCTTGACGAAAAAAGGTTCGCGGAATATAAAAAGCATTTCCTTTCAGGCTGTAAGGATGCAGGCAGAACGGTTGAGCCTATCAATGCGTTTATAGGTCTTTATATGAGAATAAAAGCACTGCTTCAGGCAAAGCAGTACAGACTTCTCCTTGACGAAGTTGAGGGCTTCTTCGGTGCTATGGCCGATAAAACGGGAACACTTTGGGAGCTCAGAACACCTACGGCAAGTCTTGACCACGGCTTTGCGTCCTACGTCGCGTACGCTATGTGTGTAGCTCTTGAAAATCTTTAAAATAAAACTAAATAAAAAAATATCCGATGAAAGCCCATCGGATATTTTTTTGTTTATAGGTTTTTATGTAGTTATCTCATGCTTGCAGCGAGCATCTGCATGTCGTTGCTGATCTCGTTGGGAAGAGAAGATTGATTAAGCGCGCCCATTATAGCTGTAATGAAAGGTATAAGGCAGCAGAACCAACCTACTACAAGACCAAGTATTTTGCTGGTCCATTCGGGATCGCTGAAAATAACAGACACAGTGGTTTTGTCGCTTCCGGTGAACATAACAGTGGCACTTATACCAAGACCAAGACCTAAAAGCGTATTGATACCGCCGCAACCTTTATCGAAAACAAGCTTTATCGAATCATTCATTTTTACAGCGCGAACCTGGAAGCCCTTTGCTTGATACATGTTGGTGATTTCCGCAGCAAATTTATCTAAGTCAAAGTTCTCCGAAACGTTCATTGTGAAATTCTTATCCATTTTTTTCTCCCTTTTATTAAAAAATTTTTAAAACAAAATCATAATCCAACGCATAATAAATAATGCGATTGAAATACATACCATAATATTCTCAAGCCTTTTATTAGGTCTTAAATGCTTTCGGAATATCAGATATATTGCCCAAAAAGCAGGTATCGGAAAGAGATAATGATATTCTATCGCGCTTTTAATATCAAGCTTTAATAGTGCCGTATATGCTCTGGTCATTCCACAGCCTGCGCAGGGAATGTCAAAAAGCCTGTAAAACAAGCAAATGTAATCACCTGTGGCAATCAGAAAAATAATAATACCGAAGTAAGCGAGAGTGAAAAGCCTATTACGGAGTATAAGCGTTATCTGCCTGTTTTTTAAAGAGCGCAGACGGTTTTCATTTTCTGACCCCAAATTTTCTTTCCTCATTTTTTCATATTTCGTTATTTATTAACGAAGGTAGTTAAAAAATTGTTGCTTTTTGTCGGAATACAGCGTGAAAAAACGTATACTTCAAAAAAATGTAATAAAATGTTTTATTACACTAATTATAAGTATGCCATAAATTTTCACATTTGTCAACATTTTTTATAATATTATTTTAAAAAATTATAAGCTCTGCAATATCGTTTCGCCAATCGGCCCCAATATTATTTTGCGTGAAAATCAGAATTTAACCAGAACCGTCTTTATGCCGTAAGCCTCTACGTTAGCCGTAACGACGTTTCCGTCTGCCTTAAGCTCTGCCGTAACGTTTTCGTTAAGATCGGTCTCGTAGGCTGATTTAACCGCCTTGCAGAAATCGAGCGTAACGTCTCCGCCCTTACCGCTTATATCGGAAAGACGTACTATAATTCCGTCTCCGTTTTCCGCGGTCTTAACGGCGCTTACGAAAACGTCTCCGTTTATCTTAACAAGCTGACCGCTTGTCGGAAGCGTTCCTTTTCCTGCGCGCGCAGAACAAACGGCGATGGGGTGTACGAATTTCGCGGCTTCCTTGTTTAAATTGTAAGTAGTGGGAGTATCTATTATTCCAACGCCTATGCGGATATTGTGCTTGCCGTATTCCGGATACGGATCGGGATCGACAGACGCACGGATAAGTGTTACCGCAAGCGAGTTCTCCGTTCCTCTGAAGCCGTATTTTGTGTCGGTTACAAGCATAACCGCGGGGGAGTTCTCTCCCTTGTCGGAAATTGCCGCGGCGTAGGAGTTAGCCGGTACGTCGTGGTTAATGTCCTTACGGTCAAGCGTTCCGAAGGGTACGTCGTAGCGGTATGCGCTGACACCGTAGGATACGGGAGTGATAAAGTTAAGCTGTGGCATGGAGGTCGCTTTTCCAACCTCGTGGAAGTCAACCGAAACGTTATAATCAAGCATCTTGCTTCCGTTGTCAAGCGATACGGTAACGCTCATATTCGAACGCTCACCGAAGCTAAGCGAATACGTTATGCTCTTGCGCATAGCACCGAGGTCTATCTTGTTAACGATAACGTCTTTCGTCTGGTTAAGGTTTTCGACCAGCATCTTGTCGCCTACTCTCCAGGACGTCATACCGTGGACTCTGTTTTCGTGGATAAGTCTGAACGTGCCTCCGTTATACGCAAGGTCCTCTCCGATTTCTTTGTCGAAGAGAGATATGATCTCCATCGTTGCGTGGTCGAAGGTTACGCGCATCTTATCGTTTTCCATAACGATATCGTTGTCGGTGTAGATGTCCTGCTGCTCGTATTTACAACGTACAGGTGCTACATAATCGGGCGCGCCTTTTTCGTCAAGGATATACGTTGCGTATCCGAAAGCGGGAACGTGTACTTTAACCGCAAACGTTTTATAATAGTGTCCCCAATAGCCCGCCTGGTCTATAAGGCATTTTGACGCAGTTACGTTTCCGTCGGTGTCTGTAAACTCCGCACGAGCGGCGTTGAACAGCCAGTCCCAAGCGGTGATCTCGGCAATGCCGTCAAAGTCGTACTGGGTGCTGTTGAAGAGGTGGAATATACGCTTTTTGCCAGCTCCTCTTTCGGTCTGCGGGAATCTGAAGTTCTTTGACTGTTCGGTGTTAAATCCAACAGCGGCACCCTCTGAACGGGTGTTGTGCGCGACTCCGCAGTCAAACGCAGATGTGTCGATAGCCTCGGCAAGTCTGCGCATAGAAAGGTTTGCGTTGGTCTGGATAGCCGCCATAGCTCTCTGGAAGGAGCCGAGCGCGTACTCACGGGTATCAATTACACCGGAGCCGGGAAGAATGTCGTGGAAGTGATTAAAGAGTATCTGCTCCCATGCCTTGCCGTAGCTTTCGGTGTAACGGGGACCGTCTGCGAGAACTCCCGAAAGGGTATTTATCGCCTCGGACTCGTACATTCTCGCTTCCGCGATACGGTTAGACATCTTGATACGTGTCTGCGTGGTGTAGCAGCCGGTGAAGACAAAGTTAAGCTCACCCTCGACAATGGGGAATTTTTCGCGGTTCTTTTCAAGCTCGGCGTAGAACGCTCCGTAGGTGCTGAATACAACATTAGGCATTATAGGCCACGAGCCTATCGTAATAAGGCGCTCAACGTCGCGTCTGGTCGGTCCGCCGCCGTGGTCGCCGACTCCGTAAACGGAAAGGAAATCGGATATTCCGTAGCGCTCGCAGAGCTGCGGAACCTTGCGGAACATCTCGGGATTTATGTCGTAGTTGTACCACTCGGGCTCGCGCCATACGAGAAGCTCTGCTCCCGAACGGGCACGCCAACGGTAGATAAACTCGTCGTTGCGTGTTCCGCGGCAGTGGTAGTAATACTTAACGCCGCCCTTTGCGCAGATTTCGGGAACGGATATATTGTGTCCGAAGGTGTCCGGCTCAAAATCAAGCTGAAGGGACTCTGCGGGAATGTCAAGAAGCTTTGAAAGGTACTTTTTGGTATAAAGGATATGACGGGAAAGCGATTCACCGCTCGGCATATTCTTATCAGTCTCAACCCATGTGGAAGCGGAGACCTCCCAGCGACCTTCGTGAACGCGCTCCTTAATTTCCTCTAACATTTCGGGAGCGTACTCCTCGATTATTTTGTACGTAGATGCCTGAGACTGAGCAAAGGTAAGCTTCGGGAATTCCTTCATAAGGTCGAGAACGGTGCGGAAGGTGTCTACCGTAACCGAAGCGGTCTCCTGAAAGCCCCACATCCAGTTCATATCGATATGAGCGTGAGAGATGCAGTGAACCTTATATGACTTTGCCTTTTCGGATATGGGCATAAGTACAGCCTCTGCCGCCTTTGCCGCGTCAGCGGTAACGACTCCTCCTACCTTGGTGGCTTCATCGATAAGAGTATTTGCCGCCTTTTCTACAAGCTCGTCGTAGATTCTGCCGTTTGCGCTTGAAACAGCCGCGGCGTAGCCAAGCTCTGCGTAAATACGATCAGCCCACGGGCCACCGCCAAATCTTTTTGCTTTTAAAATGGTATCTTCAAGAGACATAGGTAAGTTTCCTTTCATTTATAAAACTAAATTAGGAATGTTCCTTGTTTCGATTATAGCATAAAAGGAGTGGGAATACAAGTGTGTTTTTGAAAACTGTGTCTACTTTTGGTGGATAGACGGCGAAAAAAAGCAATTAATTAACTGAAATTCTACATTTGATAGATGTTGAGAGGTGTTGAGAGGGGGCGGTGTCTTTTAAGCAAAAAACTCCCCGAAGCGATAGCCTCGTGAAGAAATTTTAAGCTTATATTATTGCACCCTGTTTTTTAAGCTGCTCACGAACCGCTGTAACGCCTTTTAATTTAGAAAACAAAAAGCCTTCTCACTCAGGAGAAGGCTTGATTTTTTAGTTTTGTATCAGTTCTTTTTCTTAGGCTTTTTTATTCTGTTAAGCTTCTTGTTCATCTTAAGCAGCTCTTCCTTGGTAAAGGAAACGTTTATCATTCCGAGCATGCTGGTCAGACGAAGAACGGTAAATCCGCCGAGCATCTGCATAATATCTCCGCCGTTACCGCCTTTAAGGTCAATGTCAAAGCCGCCGGACTTCTTCTCGCCCTTGCTACCCTTTTTGTTTGCACTCATCTTCTTTTTGAGCTTGAGCGCAACTCCGATAAACCAAAGCTTTCCGAGCTTAGATTCCATTATATCGGAAACCTTGTCGTTAAGAGAGAAGCGTCCCTCGGGAGCGTTTATATCAAACCAGTTGAGAACAGCACCCTTTTCAACAAGAACGTAGTCCATATTTCTCTCGGCAACCTTGCGTATCTTACCCTCATCGGTAAGCTCGCCGGCCTTAGCGACGATAGTTGTCTCACCCTCGTTCTTTACTACAAAGTAGAAGAAGTGGTCTTCGGCAGTCTTGTTGCCGATGCTTTCTCCGTTTACGAAAAGCTCAACCTCGGGAAGGTTAGAATAAACGGTTACCTTTGTAACGTCCTCGACACGGTCAACGTATCTCTTTCCGCAGAGATGGACGAACGGATCGTCCTCGGGAGAAACGAGCCATGCCTTGTAAGCGTAGAAGGCGTCCTTCTTGTACTTTCTGTCGATGGTGATAAGTCCCTTGTGGTTCTGTCCGTTTTCTCCGCCCTCCGCTCTTGCGTCGGCACCGAAGTCGAACATGTTCCATACATGGGTTGCCCAGATGTACTTACGGGTGAAGAGCTGCTTTATAAGCTCCTCGTGGTAGTATGCCTGGTATTCCTCGGTGTAGTCGCCCTGCTTAGGATCGCTGGTGTGCCAGTTAAGAGCTTCGCAGCCGTACTCGGAGCAACCGATCGGAATGGTGGGATGTGTCTCGTGGAATTTATCAAACCACGGTCCGTTCATAGAGGTGTCTCCGCCGTACCAACCGAAATAGTGGTTGTAGGAAACAACGTCGGGGATAAGAAGATACGGATCGTCCATTTTACACATGGAAACGGCGGCGATGGTGGTAAGACGAGTCTTGTCCATCTCGTGAACCATATCGTTTAAGATGCGGTGGTTTTCGAGAAGGTCCTCGTCAGAGCCGCCTATCGAGATTTCGTTTGAAAGTCCCCAAACTACGATACAGGGGTGGTTGTAGTTCTGGCAGATAAGCTCCTTCATCTGGGAGACGGTGTTTTCGCGTCCGCCGGGCATGTGCTTGGAGATATACGGTATCTCGGCCCAGATAACAAGTCCTTTTTCGTCGCAGAGGTCGTAGAAGTACTGATCGTGCTGATAGTGGGCAAGACGTATGGTGGTTGCGCCGACCTCCATTATCAGATCTATGTCCTCGGCGTGATGCTCGGGAAGAAGAGCGTTTCCGACGCCCCATCTGTCCTGGTGGCGTGAAACGCCGCGAAGCGGATATTCCTCGCCGTTAAGAATGAAGCCGTTGTTGGGATCTATCTTGAAAGTACGGCAGCCGAAACGGTTGCAAACGTTGTCGATAACGCTTCCGTTCTCCATTAACTCAATCTCACAGCAGTAGAGGTAAGGGTCCTTGCGTCCGTTCCAAAGGTGTACGTCTTTTATCTCAAACACCGCCTTGGTGTCGGTGCTTTCTATCTTCTGAAGCTCATTTTCGTCCTTGTCGTATATTGCGTAGACGAGAGTCTGCCCCTCTTTAAGGTTGGTTACGTAAGCCTCAACCTCTACCTTTGCGTCCTTCCCCTCGACGGTGGGGGTGATTTTAAGACCGGGCGCGCCGTAGTAGTCAAGGTCAAAGTGGGAGCTGCTGACACAGATAAGATTTACATCACGGTAGGCACCGCCGTAAAAGGTAAAGTCAGCCATCTGAGGATAAACGGTATCGCTCGGCGAGTTGTCAACGACAAGGTACACGTCTGCGGTGTCGTCGGTAAATTCCTCGGTGATATTAACTCTCCATGTAGAATATCCGCCGTCGTGGTGAGCAAGCTTTTTGCCGCCGACAAAGAGGTCGGCAGAGGCGTTTGTGCCACGAAATTCAAGATAATACTGTTCCGCTGCGGGGAAGGATGACTTGTAAAGCTTCTTTGCATAGACGCAGGAGCCGCGGAAGTAGTCATTTCCGCCGTCCTGACCGTCGGTGGCGTTCCAGGAGTGGGGAAGGTCTATATTTTCTCCATCGGTACTAAGAGGTTCTGTGGGGTTTTTAAAAAACAGCCAATCATTGTTAAGGTTAATTATTTCTCTCATTTTGTTTCTCCTTGAGATTTTGGGTTTTGAGTTTGTAGCAGCGTCCGTTTGCCGCCCGTTGTTTTATCGGTGAGAAAAAACTTTGCTTTCTCATAAAAAGGCGCCTAAAAGAAAATCCGTCAGACGCCTTAAGCTGTTGAAACGTTATTACAGGTTCTCTTCTGTTACGACTTTTTCCTCTGCCTCTGTCGCCCCTTCTCTTTTTGCGGCAAGCTCACCGTTCATGGTTTCAAGAGTTTTTCTGTCAAGATTGTATATGACAGCGATACCTACAAACTGAAGAACTGCACTGAAGAGGTAGAGTCCCGCAACAAGCCAACACATGTTGTGCGCGGTAGTGGCAGATTGACCTATCGTTCCGTATTTTGCCTCGTAGCCGAGCCAACCCATGATAAGAAGAACCATGGAAGGACCGATTCCCTGAGCAAGCTTACGGAAGAAGGAGTGGAGTGAGTAGACGGTACCCTCTTCTCGGGTTCCGAATTTCCATTCGTTGTAGTCGATAGCGTCGCCCATCATAGCCCAGGATACGCAGGTGTAGACACCCATACCTACGCCGTAGATAACAAGGCTGAGAAGGTAAACAACGAGAGCGAGGGTTACGTTGCTGATAAGCGGGAATATAAGCATAATAACTCCGCCTGCAAGCGAGGCGAGAGTACCGATAACGGAAGCTTCTTTTTTACCGATCTTGTTAACTATCTTGGTGATAAAGGGCATAAAGATGAACATCGGTAAAAATCCTATTAACTGAACGACTCCGGAGAGGGACGCCATATTGAAATAGGTTGCAAACATAATTGTTGTTGCGGTTGTAGCGGCGTTCATTCCGAGGAACATACCCATAGCGGCAAGAGTTGCGCCGACTGCGGGACGGTTTTTCATAAACTTACCGAAGGCGCTGAAAATGTTGAGCTTTTCTCCGCCCTCGTTAGTCTTGACGGTGCTTTCATCAACACGGATCGTTGTCAGCTTGAGCATAAGAAGGAATGCAAGGAATCCGATGATACCCATAACGAGTGCCGCAATGAAAACTCTGTTTCCGAGAAGAGTTTCAAGAGGCTTACCGGTCAAGGGGCTTAATACCTTATCGCCTATTGCGTACGCCTTGCCGGTGGTGGGGTTAGTATGGAATTTGTCGGGGCTGAACATCTCCTTTGCACCGTCGGGAATCTCGATGTTTTTAAGGAAGTCGGTTGTTCCGTCATATGTGACGGTTTTCCATATAAGCATTGGGAGAATAACGTTCGGAAGGATATTTCCTATCATAGAACCGATAGAACGCCACGTTGAAAGCTGAGCGCGCTCAGCGGCGTCATCGGTTATAACCGAAAGCATAGAGCCGTAAGGAACGTTTGCGATCGTATAGAAGGCATCCCAGACGATATATCCGAGAATGAAGAGAATGGATTTAAGAACGAGTGGGGCTTTAGGGAAGGGAAGGAATACTGCCGCTCCTCCGATCAAAAGACCGCATGCACCGATAAAAATATAGGTTTTGAATTTGCCGTGTCTGTACTTTCTCTTATCGTTGTCTATAAGAGTACCGATAAGAGGGTCATTTACCGCATCCCATATCTGGACGATAAGAAGAAGCGCGGAGAGCAGTCCCGTTTCAAGCAGCATAAATACAAGCCAGAAGGTCTGTACGGTGCTTTTAAGGGAGAAGCTCATGTTGCATCCAAGGTCGCCGGCAGCATAAGCAATTTTATCGCGAATGCCGAACTTGCGGTGACCGTTAGCATCAAGCAGGGGTTCTTTTTTCATTTTTAAATTCTCCTTTTTTAAATTACGCAGTATTTGTTTTTATTAGTATAACATATAAAAATTAAAAAATAAAGAATTTTTTGAAAAAAGTGTCGCACGGTATATAGCCTAAAAAATAAAAAGCAAAAGGGCAAGCTAAGCTCGCCCTTTTGCGGAAATTTGAAATTTAAACGGTCAAGGAGAAACAGTTACTCCGACCAACGTGTAATCTTTTCAAGAACCATTTCTGCGCCTTCCTTACTTCCGCAGCCTATTGACATGTAGAAGCCGGTAGGATCGAGAGTTTTGAAGAGCGGCTCCGCGGCATCAACCGTATTTTCGTTTATTGGGCCGAGAAGAACAAGGTTCTTTTTCTTATCCTGGATTTTCTTATAAAGCGGGAACCACTTTTCGCTGTAGAGTGGCTCATTTCCGGCTCCTGCCGTCCACTGAATACCGTTAAGTCCGGGAATGTCAAGAAGCATATCGACGTGCGGGATTTCTCCGACACCGTCAAGGTGGTATATCGAACGGGGCATGTGCTCTACCTGACGAACGAGGTCGGGAAGAACAAACTCCTCAAACTGTGCGGGAGAGATCATATAAGCAAAATCGCACTGAATCGGGTACCACGGCTTGCTTGACGGAATGTTCATCCAGTTGTTAAACGGCTGTCCCGTCTTACTGATTGTTTCCACCTGCATATCGAATACCTTAAGCCATATATCGGTAACCTTACTGCTGAACGCTTTAAGCTCGTCGGGATAGTCGTAAAGGTCGTATAAAAGCGGCTCGGTGGTTCTGAGCGACGCGACTATATCCATAATTCCGCCAAGGTCGGGGAATGAAAAATGAACGTCGGGATCGGACATAAATTTGTTCTGGAGACGAACAATGTTCTGCCACATTTCGCTGTTTTCGTCAAATTCAATAGCGGGGGGATTTTCAAAATCGTCGATTATCGGCTTGCGATCAAACCATATTGTTCGCGGAGCAAGCTCAAAGCTGCCGCCTATACACGCGGAGAGACAGCCGGGACCGAAGTTTGTAAACATCATAGGTATACCCTCGGCAAGGTCGCCTCTGGTTGATAAGTTGTGCTTGTATGCCGTGTAACGGTAGTCTGCGTCAAGCCACTGCTCCTCAAGAGATTCGTGAGCGCGGTATCTTTTACTTCCCTGTACGTAGTATCCGAGATTTAAAATGGGACGCTTTTCGTTCTTTCTTTCCCAGAATTTTTCATATTCAAGAAGGGTAGAAGCGTATTTTTCACTAAACATAATAATCCTCCGTAAACTGTATTTTTGCTATTTGCGTGAGTATATTATAACATGTTGACGGAGAAAAGTAAATATGGTAAATTTTCTTTTTTTAAGGCTTTTGATACGGAAAATAAAACCAATACCGAGGAGATTGCTTTTTATTTTAAGCTTGCGTTTTTAAAGCAAGGTGTATTTTAAACCTATTTATTTTTCTTTGATACGGTACAGATTATGAGGATAACGCTGAGCAGAAGAGAAAGACTGCTTATCGCAAGAGAGACAAAGATAAGTTGACTGTCGGCACCGTCGCCCTTATCACCCTTAGCACCCGTGTCGCCCTTATCACCCTTAGCACCCGTGTCGCCTTTTTCACCCTTAGCACCTGTGTCGCCTTTTTCACCCTTAGCGCCTGTGTCGCCTTTTTCGCCCGCGGCGCCCGTGTCGCCTTTTTCACCCTTGGCACCCGTGTCGCCCTTTTCTCCGGTTGCCTTTACTCCGAGCGATTCCCAGGTCGTTCCACCGTCGTAGGAAACCTCCCATTCGTTGGTTTCGGGGTTAATTTGAAGCTTTATTACCGGGGCTTCATTGACTTCAAGAATTAAGGTTGAACCGCGTTGAATTGAGTAGTCCTGTAAGGTGTTTCCTTCCTCAAGCGTCTGATTGGCGTAAATTAAGGTTTGTTTATCGACACCGTATCCGGTTATGTCAAAAATCTTTGCCTTTACGTCCTCTATTCGGTCGGTTGGTTCTACTTCTATGTCGAAGCTGCTGCTTCCCGTTACGCTTACCGTTATCTGCATGGCAAACGAGGTTATCGGGGTAAGCGTCAGCAAAAGAGAAAAGGTAAGTAAAAGAGTTAAGACAAGACGCAAAGATTTATTAATTCTGTGGGAAGATGTTATGGCTATAAGCATAACTGTTTCTCCTTGGAAAATATTTTATGTTGTTACCTATTAAACTCATGTGCCGCGCGGAGCAATGCAAGGAGATTTTCCTTCGGAACATAATCCGCGATACTGTTTCCGCTACCGAGCGCGTAGCCGCCGCGTTCCCACGTGCGCTCCAGCATCGCGGTACTGCGCTTGTATACCTCATCGGGTGTTTTTGTTGAAAGGAAGTTAACGTCTATTCCGCCAAGCACCGTGATTTTTCCGTTCAGATCCTCGTATGCCTTTTCTACGGGCGTAATGTTATCCTCGTAGGAATGACGTGCATCGTACTTAATGTCGTTTATTATGTCGTTGATTACCTCATTATAGTATCCGCAGGAATGGAGAAGAATAGGTTTGCCGGTTTTATGTACCGTCTCAACTATCTTTTTGTGCCACGGGAAAAGGTATTTACGCATATCGTCGGGACGTAGAAACGTCTGTGTATTGAATCCCCAGTCGTCGTTTGACGCGAGAAGACCTACCGTATCAGCCGCGGCGGCGTTTTCGTAGTAGCGTAAAAGTCTCTTTCCGACGTTGTCAAATATCTCCTTTACAAGCTCAGGCTCCTCGTAAAGCATAATGCAAAGGTTGTCGTATCCTACTATAGAGATGACGTTTTCAAGCACACCCCCGGGACCCATGACCATAATCTTCATTCCGTCGGGAAGATAAGGCTTTATCTTTTCAAGACGGGAGTAATCCTGCGTTTCCATATCCGGCCACTCGTATTTTTCAAACGATTCCCAGTCATAAATCATAGAGTCGCTGTTAAGAGATTTCGTTTCCTTTTGATCTTGATGCGCGCTTCCAAAGGTAAGCTGTGAGGCGTAGCAGGTTGCGTAGTCGTAGCCTGCGTTTTTCATTCCGTTTACGGTAAGGCGAAGAATATCTACGGGATCTCTTGACGCAAGCTTTTCGCCTGCTAAAAATTCAAGATGAGCGGTAGATAAAAACAGCTCGAAAAGGGTGGCGCGCTCGGGACGCTCGCCCTTTAAAACCTTAAGCAGATTATTTTCAAAATCGGGAGCTCTGTTAAACATATTTTTTATCCTTTCAGTGTTTTAAATGTATAAATTTGGTGTTCTTCGTGTTATTTACATTTATATTATATCTGATAAGCACTTGACTTTCAATGACAAAATATGATATAATATATACAAAACTTGATAAAAGGTGGGGAGTTATGCAGGCGTATCATGAAAATGAAAAAAGCAGACTTTCGGAAAATAAGATATTTTTCATAAAAAACACAGTCAGCGAGCCTTCCGCTATGGCAAGACTTCATTGGCACAATTCGTATGAGCTTCTGTACGTGCGCAGAGGCTACGGTGAGCAGCAGATAAACTCGGAAAAGATAAGGTTTAAGCCGGGAGATGCCGTTATTATCCGCCCGGGAGATATTCATACTACCTACGCGACCTCAGAGGGCGGAGCGGAAATTGACGTTCTTCAGTTTATCGGGGAATACTTTGGAGACAAAGAGACGGAGCTTTCCTCTCTTAAATCAAGCGTTATCGAAACGCCGGACGATGAGGTAAGGCGGCTTTTTGATAGGATACTTGGGTGTATAGAGGGGGAGAAAAACGGAGTGCGTAACGTCTTGCCGATAGTGAATACCGAAGCTAAGCCGGGGGGAGCAAGCGATAAAACTGCATTGTCGGGAGGAGGCAGTGCACTTTTACTGAACGGTGCGGTATTTATGCTTTGCGGTCTTCTGTCGGGATACTGTAAGGGAATTACGCCTCTTACTGTGCGGTCGGAGTTTGCGGAGACGGTTTGCCAATACGTATCGGTAGCTGACGATATAAGACTTGAAACCGTTTCACGTTACTTTGGGTACTCCGCCGAGCATTTCAGCAGAAGGTTTCACGCGGAGACGGGCGCCTCATATAAATATTACTGCGAAAGAATAAAAATGCAGAAATTCCTCGATCTGCTTGGAGAGAGTGAAGCGTCGGTGGAGCTGATTGCCGAAAAGGTGGGATATAGCGATGCAAGCAGCTTTACAAGAGCCTTTAAAAGGATATACGGCATTACCCCGGGGGCGTATAAAAGACTTAAAAGATAAATATAAAAATAAACCTTACGGTGATTAGCAGCCGTAAGGTTTGTTTTTTGGATTTACATAATTATATACCGAAAGTAAAAAGCTTTCGGAAAATTTTTATATCAGCGAGAGCCAGAGGGGGAGCGTTATAATGGAGAGGGTATGCGTTATAAGCGCAAGTCTTGCTCCCGTCGTGCAGTCCTCTCCGACTATCTTCGGGAATACAACTGTGTTTAAGCCGCAGGGCATACAGGTAACCATTAAAATCATAGGAAGCAGCGTGTCAAGACAAAGCACCTTGCAGATAAAATAAGCGACTGCGGGGAGCACCAAAAGACGTATAAAGGAAACAGCGTAAGCCGTTTTGTTTGACAGTAAATCCTTTGCCGCAAAGGTGGAGAGTGTTATTCCGGTCAGAAGCATGCTGAGAGGTCCTACGCAGGCGGAGGCGGTAGCGGTAGTTGTCTCTATTATTTCGGGAATATACACGCCCGTAAGCCCTGCTGTTATACCGAGAACCATAGTTACCGTGGTTGGTGTTATAAGTCTTTTTGCCGAAAAATCCGAGCCGGTGAGCATCATATATCCTGCCGTGTATGTAAACATAACGAAAGGAATTACGAACAGCATAAAATCTGTAAGAACGCTCTGCCCGAAAACGTACTCTATAAGCGCGTATCCGAGATAGCCGTAGTTTCCTATAATAAAGGAGTAGGTGTACACCTTTTTTTCGTATTTGTTTTTTGTCAGAAGCTTTGAAACGAAGAAGGCGAGTACAGTCATTATAACGAGCAGAATAAGCGAGGTTATAATAAGCACGTATTTTTCCGATATGTATGAAACGGTAAAGTTTTTTGAAAAGGTATTAAAGACCTTGCACGGAAGAAAAACGTTTACGAGCAGCACCGATAAAATATCGGCGTGAGACGCCTTGTCCTTTTTGGTTTTGCCTATTATCCAGCCGATAAGAAAGAATATGTACAGTATTGAAAGCTGTTTTAAAATGATTTGCATTATTTGTCCTCAATGTGTGATTTTTTACGTTACATTATATCATAAAGATTTAGGAATGTCAAGCTAAATGCAGAGTGAAAATACGGTGAAGATATTTCAGAACGCTCTTATATCGAGGCGAAAAATTGTATCCGAACAAAGGCTTGGAGCGGTTCTTCATTCGTGCGTAGGAGAACAAACATTCGCTTCAGCGGAAATTTTTCGGAAGCTTACCGCTTATTTTTTTAAACACCGAATAGAAATGCTTTATATCGCTGTAACCTACCTCAGAGGCAATTTGCTCAACGCTGTTTTCCCTATCTTTTAATAGCCTGTATGCCTCTTCAATGCGGAGAAGCTGGATATACTGCTTCAATGTCTTGCCCGTCAGCTCTTTAAAAACACGTCTGAAATGAGAGTTGCTGTAACCTACCATTTCGGCAAGCTCTTCAATTTTTACCGTCCTTTTGTAGTTAGCGTTAATATACGCAAGTATTTCTAACATTTTTTGTGTCTTGTTTGAGTTAACGCACAGCTTTAATCTGCAAATTATAACCAAAAGCTCTATTACGTATCCTCGCATAATATCACGGTAGCCTATCTGTTTTTCGTTAAACTCCTGAAGCAGCCTTTCGTAAATATTGAGAATATGATTGTTTTCGCTTCCGTTTGCGGTAACGAAAATGTAATTTTTCGGCATATCGGTATAAATATCACTAAGTAAAAAGTGATCGGTAATATCAAAAAAGTTTCTGCTTTCCTTAAGTGCGGAATCAAAATAATCCGGTGTGAATATGCAGTTATATATGAGAATCGGGGTTTCGCCTGCAATAAATTCATGCGGAACATCGTAATTGATTAAAAATATATCTCCCTTTGAAGTCTTGTATGTGGTTCCGTTTATTACGTGAGTTCCGGTTCCGTCTGCTACATACGCTATCTCAACAAAATCATGTGAATGATATCCCGTTCTTTTGGTAACATATCGATTGATGTATGCAGAGCCGTTATTTAAAGCTATTTCAAGTCCGTCATCAAACCTCATGAGCATTTTCCCCCATAAATATGTATTAATATCCCACTTGTTATTTATTATAACACGTGATATAATAAAAAGCAAGGGATAACCTGAAAAACTTTTAAGTTTTTAAAAGGAGGATTTAATATGAAGTTAAAAACAAGAATACTTGCAATGCTTCTTACCGTGCTCATGACGGTCGGAGTGCTTCCGATTTCGCTTTTCGCATTGGATGAGAATGAAGCGGCAGCAAACACCGATGCAGCGGAAAGCATCAAGACAGAGCTTGGAAGCTACATTAAAGGTGAAACAAAATCGTACGAGGACGGTTACATAGGGATTCCGGTAGAGGTAACCGTGCTGTATGACGGTGAAATCACGGTTAAAAGCGGCTACGGTATAGACGCAACACCTGTCGTTATATACGTTATAAACACGGCTATTGAGAGAATCGGTACCGATAGCGATGTGGATATAATCAAGTCAATGATAGACCGAGGATTTATCGTGGTGGTATTTGACTACCTTAACAGTGCCAAGGCTGTCTCGCCCGACCTTGATTGGTCTGTCCAGGGAATGAGAGCTAAGGTTACAAACGGAACGTATCTTTCCGAGATCGCAGGCGTTACCAAGGCTGATTATTACAATAATATGGTTGTACCCGCAGGCTACAACATCGAGTTTAACCTTGTTTTCTGGGAGATCGACAAGCACGGTGCTGACGGTACCTTTGAAAAAATCGTTGAGATATGGAACAACGATTTCAGAGGCGTTAAAGGTGAAGTTCTCATAAAATGGGTTGACGGCGAGGGAAACCGCAAGGCAACTCAGAACGGCTTTGACGGAAGCGCCCCCGTATGGTATAACGCTGACGGAAGCGAATCGCTTAGCGGTGAATATATCAAGGTAAAGCATACCAAGGCAGAAAAGATAGAGGACTGCGTTAAAGCGGACGGAACACCGATCGATCTTAACCTCTATATGCACGTAACGTACCCCACAAATCCGAAAAACGACGTTCCGGTTATGGTTCTGTCTAATTCCAGCGAGCATCTTGCGTTAGGTACTCAGACTGCTGACAGACCGCATTTCAGCGGATTCCTTTTTAACGGATATGCCGCGGCGGTGTTTGATCACGGCTATACTCCGATGGCACGTAACGACCATTATGAGTATTTCGACGGAAACCATCCCGAGGTCGGTTCTGTAACGGGCGACAACACAACGTATTCAATACATTTTTACAACGAAAGCAAAATAAATACGGCGGCTATGCGTTATCTCCGTTACCTGTCCGCGTCCGATCACGAGACATATTCCTTTAAGAATACTGCTATGGGTGTATACGGAAACTCCAAGGGCGGATGGGCAACAAATCTCGGTGAGGAGCATCCCGAAGCCTTCCCCGAAAGAAGAGTTGTACCGGGATATAGCGGAGAGAGCAGATTTGAGGCAGGAAAAACCGAAACTGTCGGATTTATTGACGGTGGAGAAGCTCAGCCTTGGCAGACGTATAACGGTACCACTCTGGACAGCGGAGCAGATTTCGTTTATATGGGCTGCGGCGGAGGAGTTGAGCAGATAACCGAAAACCATGCGCCGATGTTTATCTCCTGTCCCACGAGAGACTCTTCGTACTACTCCACCGTAAACCAGTTTGTAAATGCGTGCAGACACTTAGACGTTCCCTCAATTTGGTTTGAGATAAATATGGGACATACCATTGCCTCAGGTCCCGATTTAAGATACGGCGTTGATACATACGAGGCACTTTTCACATTTGCGAATTACTATCTTAAAGACGATGCCGTTAAGGTAATTTATTCTCACAGAGACGCAGAATATTCGGGACTGCCTACGAATGCACCTATCACTGTAAAATTTTCCGGTCCGGTAAGCAAATCCGAAATAGAGAGGGTAGTTTTAAAGGACGCCTCGGGTAACGTGGTAACGGGTAGCTGGACGGCTCAGTACGGAAATACCGAATGGACTCTTAATACTCCCACTCTTAAAGGTGATACCGAATACACTCTGACCGTTCCCGCAGGAATTAAGGGCGATAACGGAAAGGGTATGGTCGAGGAGCACGTTCTTACCTTTGTAACAGGATATGAGACCTCGTCCTCGATAAGCTCCGTAAATACGTCAAAGGGTACGTATTTCTACTTTACCGTTCCGTCCGATACGAAGGTATTTGGTAAGACGCTTAACGTGTATAAGCTTCGTCTTAACGTAACGAATGAAGCTGTCAATAAGCTTGAGGTTTATCCTCTCAGCGGATTTAATTCAGCCTCTCCCGACAGTGCAGCGGTCGGAAGCAAAATAACCACGGTAGCCGTTTCGGGTGCCGGGTATTACGATATTGACCTAAGTACCTACATAAAGGGAATGACCGCAGGAGCGACAGCCGCTTTCCTTGTAAAGCAGGTGAGTGTCGCAGGTGAAAAGATAAATAACAGTAACGCTCTTGAAAACACGCTCGGTACAGTTACGGTTTATAACGGTGTTAATTACTCATTTGCCGAAACGCCCGACGGAAAGAACGCACTGAAAATCGAATCGGTAAATCCCGACACTACCTACCCTAATGATTCATTTATTAAAAATCCTGCAAATATTCTTTATAACTCCAAAATAATCAAAAACGGAAATCTTACGGCTGAAGACCTCGGAAGAACGTTCAAGATCAGCTTTAGTGTTTACGATACCGAAAGCCGTATTATCACCGTTAAGATGAATTCGCTCACAAATATTAATCTTAAATTTGCGGATTATGAGTCCTACTACTTTAACTATTACACTAAGGCAAACGAGTGGACGGACGTTGAGTTCACCTATACCGTTTACGAACCGAAGTACGAGGAAGAAAGAGGACTGATTTCTCAGGCGGTATATATAATCGCACCTACCCGCGGAACAGATTCCGCTCCCTTGTACATCAGCGACTTAAAATCCACCGAGATAATTACCGACGTAACCTTTGGCGGTGCAGAGCTGCTTCTCGGCACCACCGAGCAGAGACAGGATCCCCTTATCACTCCGTACGGAACAATTCCGTCTATATATGAGAATATAGATGAATATCCGGTTATCCTATTTGACAGAAACGGCAAGGTGCTGAATGTCGGAACCTCGATAGTTAACGGAAGTGGCTCTGAGGGAGTTCTCAGCTACACTCAAAACTCTAACGCAACAACCAGCTTCCCGAGCAACGACGTTATCGTTTACGTCAGAAAAAGCATTACTCAAACGGACAGCTATTCAAACCTCAGCTTCCAGTTCGGAAATATTCTTATAGACCTTGCCGACAACACGCTTACCTGCGTAGGCAGACTTTTCCAGTGCCACGCAAAGCGTTCGGGTGTGCTTAACGTAACAATCAAAAACGGAACCGTTCTCCAGAAAGCAAATACCTTGATAAGATATTCGGCTGAAGCTGCGGGAAATTACAAGTATGATACGGTAGGTATAAGAGAATTTAACTTCAATTTTGAAAACGTTACTCTCGGATATGCCGAAGGCGCATCTGCTATACCGTTTGTCAATTCCGGAAGCTCTACAGCTCCTGTAAAGGGCGAGATAACGTTTACAAATTGCGAGTTTGACCTTATTAACAACGTAAAGAGCGGAAATAATACACTTTTAAACGCAAATACCTCTGCAAATCCCAGTGTTTCCCTCAATATATACGTTGAAGGCGGTATTATCAAGGCAAATACGATGAGCGGAATCACCGTAGGTACCGCAAGTGGCGAAAACGTCTTTGAATTCCAAAAGGACGCATCGGGAAATTATACCACCTTAGAGCTTCCGAGCACTGCCGCGGCACCGAGCGGATCGTATAAATCCGATGAAAAGGACGTTTGCTTTACGGCATCAAGCACTGAATCGGGAATTACGACGTATGCCCTTACGGAAGATCCTCTTTGGACACCGTACGGAAGAATCCCGGAAGAGTACAAAAGCAAGGATGATTATCCCTTTGTTTCCTTCAAGGATAACGGAGACGGAACTTATACGTTCCAAAATGCTGAAATGGATATATTCGCGAATAAAAACAGCGGACTCCTTGTAACTGCAAGAAATATAAAGACGGTTATTTATTTGCGTCGCGATTATTCTGCGCCTAACACAAGCGCCTTTACTAATATTTCCTTCCAGAAGGATAATACTTTTGATCTTGGCGGTAAAATTCTTACGATTGACAGCCAGTTCTCGATGCTTGGAAAAAAGGAGTGGGATAAGTACATTACGTTTAAAAACGGAACTATCAAAACCACCTCTGCGGTTACAATGTTCCGCTTCAATTCCGATTCCTCGGTAGCCAACTCTAAATTTTATCTTACCTTTGACAATATAATTTTCGATTTTTCCGATGAAAGTAAGTATGCCGCGCCGGTGCTTTATTTCCCCGGTTCCAGCTATGCTCACGGCGTGGAGGTAGACTTTAATAACTGTACCTTTGATGTTTCGGGAACTCTACCGAGCGGAATCGCGCTCTTTACCGCCGGAGACAGCTCAGGTAATTGTGTAACTAACGTAAGAGTAAACGGCGGAAAGATAATTGCCGATACGTTAACGGGCTTAAAGCTTACATCTCCCAAAACAGGCAGCACGGTTACTTTCGGCAAGCTTAACGGAGAGTATACTGCGATAGAGTGTACGATCCCCGCAAAATATGCTGATGAATCAGTACCGTCATTTAAGGTAACCACCGCAGAGGGTGCAAAAATATTTGCAGTAACGTCGATAGTTGGAGGCAAGGAGATATATACCCTGATAACTCAGCCCTCGCTTTCCACCAAATACGGAAATCTTCCGTACAAATACGCATCAGCCGAGGTATATCCCTTTGTTATATTCCAGGATAACGGAGACGGTACGTATACATGCATCGGTGCGGAATCCGATATTTTCCCGAGTGGCTCGGTTATTTTACAGAAGGCAAGAAACATAAACGCA
>JAZRDX010000005.1:0-2964 GCA_045660565.1 Eubacteriales bacterium | reverse complement strand
TCCTGCTCTTTTTTATTATTTTGTAAATTTTAATTTACAGTATCAAACTTGTATCCTACACCCCAAACAGTTTTAAGCGACCACTTATCAGAAACGCCCTCAAGCTTTTCACGAAGACGCTTTACGTGAACGTCAACCGTTCTGGAGTCTCCGAGATAGTCAAAGCCCCATACCTTGTCGAGAAGCTGGTCTCTCGTGAAAACTCTGTTGGAGTTGGAGGAGAGGAAGTAGAGAAGCTCGAGCTCCTTAGGCGGAATGTCAACGCTTCTGCCCTTAATCTTAAGCTCGTACTTCTGGAGACTGATTTCAATGTTATCGAATTTGATTATTTCGTCATCGCTTGCGTTGTCGTGAGCGGTGTATCTGCGGAGAACCGCCTTTATTCTTGCGGAAAGCTCCTTCATATCGAACGGCTTAACGACAAAGTCATCAGCGCCGAGCTCAAGACCGAGAACCTTATCAAAGGTTTCGTATTTAGCGGTTATCATTATGATAGGCTTGTTGGAGATTTCGCGGATCTCGCGGCATACCTGCCAGCCGTCCTTTCCGGGGAGCATGATGTCGAGAAGAACGAGGTCGGGCTCGGAGAACTTGAACTGACGAAGTCCCTCGGAGCCGTCGGTTGCGCACTTAACGTCGTGTCCCTCCTTTTCGAGATAGAGACGAAGCATATCGCAGATATTGGTGTCGTCATCGATTACTAAAATTTTTGCTGCCATGTTAGTTACCATCCTTTTATTTATGTATTTTTATTTTAGCTTGTTAACTTCGCTGATTTTTCAGCTAAGTTCATTATATGCTTTTTTTAGCCGTTTTTGGTGAACAAAGTGTTAATATTATCGAGGTAACTGAAAAAAGAAAAAAATTCATTGATTTTATTCTTGAAATTTAAAGTTAAATATGGTATTATTGTATTAATATTAAATATATTCTTGAAAGGTCAGTAAATAAATGAAACTTGGTATCGTGGGACTTCCGAACGTCGGAAAAAGTACCCTTTTTAATGCAATAACAAACGCGGGCGCCGAGGCGGCGAACTACCCGTTCTGTACGATAGAGCCGAACGTAGGTATCGCACCCGTTCCGGACGAAAGACTTGACAGACTCGCGGAGATGTATAACCCCGAAAAGTATACCCCCGCAATTCTTGAAATTGTTGATATAGCGGGACTTGTCAAGGGCGCGTCAGAGGGAGAGGGACTCGGAAATAAGTTCCTTTCACACATAAGAGAGGTTGATGCAATCCTTCACGTCGTAAGATGCTTTCAGAACGACGACATAACTCACGTTGAGGGAAGTATAAATCCCGGCAGAGATATTGATATAATCAACCTTGAGCTTATTCTTTCGGATATTGAGCTTACCGAAAGAAGACTTGATAAGAGCAGAAAGGCGCTTAAGGGAGATAAATCATTCCAGGCGGAAATCGACCTTTTTGAAAGAGTGCTTGACCACCTTAAGGACGGTAACAACGCCAGAACCCTTACCTTTACCGAGGACGAAAAGGCTATCATGGATACCCTGCCCCTGCTTTCGCTTAAGCCGGTTATATACGCAGCTAACGTAGACGAGGATTCACTTGCGACCGAGGCTGAGGATAACGAGTACTATAAAGCGGTAGTCGAGATAGCAAACGCCGAGGGCTCGCAGGTTATACCGGTATGCGCAGATATTGAGGCTCAGATTTCGGTAATGGATGCCGAGGATAAGGCGATATTTATGGAGGAGTACGGACTTAAGTGCTCGGGACTTGACAGAATAGTAACGGCAGGATATAAGCTTCTCGGTCTTATCAGCTTCCTTACCGCGGGCCCGAAGGAGGTAAGAGCGTGGACGATAGTTAACGGCTCACGTGCTCCGCAGGCGGCAGGAAAGATACATTCGGACTTTGAGAGAGGGTTTATCAGAGCTGAGATAGTAGCGTATGACGACCTTATGGCGTGCGGAAGCATGAACGCGGCTAAGGAAAAGGGACTTGTTCGCAGTGAGGGTAAGGAATACGTTATGAAGGACGGAGACGTAACTCTTTTCAGATTTAACGTATAAGCTTTTGAGTAACGCATTGATTTTTGTTTAACATAGTTTTTTGGCTTACGCGGTATAACCGCGCTGAGAACGGAGCTATGTGGATTTATTGAAAAAACGGAAAGGAAGGATATTCTATGGCGCAGAGCGGCTGGGATAAGTGGCGCGCAAAAAAGAAGCGCGAGGCAGAGAGAAAAATAAAAAAAGCGCATTTCGGTTACGTTGTAATTGCGGTCCTGTTTTTAGCGGCAGGACTTGCCGCGGGATATTTCGGAGCGCAGATAATTACTAAAAACGACGTTTTTGAAATTAACGGACAGAAGATAACCTCGCTTAAGGTTGGGGACACGCTCAGCTATACCGACGAGGGAATAAAGTATATTTCCTTCGGCAAGGACGTTTCAGGCAGCGTTGAAATTTCAACCAATATGACCAGAGGCGAAAACGGAACGTTTACAGCAGATACATCGGAAGAGGGCGAATTCTACATTATTTACAAAGCCGTCGGAGGACGGTGCGACGGTCTTACCCTTTACAGAGTATTCCGTGTAACGGAAAACGCGGAAGGGGGTGCGTCTAAGTGAGTAAACAGAAGAAGTTTAATGCCGGCATTGCCGTTCTGCTTGCTATCGTATGCCTTATAGTTGGTGTATGCGGCGGATTTATCGGCTATCTTTCAACACATAAATTCTCCTCAGACGTATACGTCAGCGGAGATATGCAGGTGCATTTCCTTGAGCTTGGAAATAAATACACCGGAGACTGTACCTATATAAAGGCGGGAGATACCGATATTCTGATAGACGCAGGCTCCCGTACGTCAAGTATTCCCGTTATATCGGAATACGTAAATAAGTTTGTAAGCGACGGTATTCTTGAATACGTAATAGTTACCCACGCCCACCAGGACCACTACGCGGGATTTGCGACGAATGAAAA
>JAZRDX010000004.1:0-24896 GCA_045660565.1 Eubacteriales bacterium | reverse complement strand
ACGTCTCCTCCGAGAACACCTGCCTGAATTGCCGCTCCGAGAGCAACACATTCGTCGGGGTTAATTCCCTTGAAGGGCTCCTTGCCTATGAAGCTCTTAACCGCGTCCTGAACAGCGGGAATACGGGTAGAACCTCCAACGAGAAGAACCTTATCAACCTGCGAAACGGACATTCCCGCATCGGAAAGTACTCTCTTGGTGGGAACCATGGTAGCCTCAACGAGGTCTGCGGTTATTCTGTTGAACTCAGCACGGGTAAGGGTTGCCTCGAAGTGCTTCGGGCCGTCCGCATCAACCGTAATGAAAGGAAGATTGATGTTGGAGCTGGTGATTCCGGAAAGCTCTATCTTTGCCTTTTCTGCGGCTTCCTTAAGTCTCTGGAGAGCCATCTTGTCCTTGCGGAGGTCAAGACCGCCGTTCTCCTTTGCAAAGGTTTCAGCGATCCAGTCGATAACTCTCTTATCGAAGTCATCTCCTCCGAGACGGTTGTTACCCGCAGTTGCGAGAACCTCGAAAACTCCGTCGCTTATCTCAAGAAGCGAAACGTCGAAGGTACCGCCGCCAAGGTCGAAAATAAGAATCTTCTGGTCGTTTTCCTTATCGATACCGTAAGCAAGCGCCGCCGCGGTAGGCTCGTTGATTATACGCTTTACTTCAAGGCCCGCGATTTTTCCTGCGTCCTTAGTTGCCTGACGCTGAGCGTCGGAGAAGTAAGCGGGAACGGTGATAACCGCTTCGGTTACGGGAGAACCGAGATAAGCCTCGGCGTCTGACTTAAGCTTCTGAAGTATCATAGCGGAAAGCTCCTGGGGAGTATATCCCTTTCCGTCTATATCTACTTTATAAGCGGTACCCATTTCTCTCTTTATAGAAATGATGGTTTTGTCGGGGTTGGTTATCGCCTGTCTTTTAGCTACGGTTCCGACAAGTCTTTCTCCGTTTTTGAACGCCACGACCGAAGGGGTGGTTCTTGCTCCTTCGGGGTTCGGAATTACGATAGGCTCGCCGCCTTCGTAAACGGCAACGCACGAGTTAGTTGTTCCAAGGTCAATACCTATGATTTTTCCCATTATATTATCCTCCTAAAGTGGGTAAGTAAACTTTTTATATTGTTTATCGCTTTCGCGTTTTTAACTGTTTTATTATTTTAAATTTAATCAGTTGGCAACCGATACCATAGCGTATCTGTATACCTTATCTCCCTTTTTGTAGCCCGTCTGAAGAACCGCCGCAACGGTGTTCTCTCCAAGGTCGGGGTTTTCGGTATGCATTACCGCGTTGTGTATTTCGGGATCAAAGGGTGCGCCTACCTCGGAATTAATTTTTTCTATTCCGAGCTTTTCAAGGGTTGCCTCGAACTGTGTAAGCGTCATTTTAAGTCCCTGAAGTATCTTTTCGCCGTCGGTGAACGCCGCCGCTCTTTCAAGATTGTCTATTACGGGAAGTATTTCCTTTATAGCGTCTCCGTATGCGTCGGAATAGATGCCTTCCTTTTCTTTTATTGTACGCTTTCTGTAATTGTCATACTCAGCTAAAACTCTGAGGTACTTATCCTCCGATTCGGCAAGAGCCTTTTCCGCTTTTTCCGCGCTCTCACGAAGCTTTATAATCTCCGCTTCAAGATCTCTTTTTGTTACCTTTTCAGCTTTCGCTGTCTTTTCCTCGGATTTTTCTCCGTTTTCATTTGCAGCCGTTTCGGGCTCTACGGGTATCTCTTTTTCCGTATTCTCCACTGCGTTTTCCTTTTCCTTTGTCATTACTGTCTCCAATCTGCCGTTTTAGTCGTTACCGTTATTATCTGCGAGAGTTTCGCCTTTTATTGCATCGGATATTTTATCCGTAAGATAATCTACCGTCTTTATAACCTTTGAATAGTCCATTCTGCAAGGACCTATTACTCCTATCGCCGCGACGGGTATGTTATTTTCCGTAACGGTTTTAAATACGAGCGAGGTGCCCTTTAAATGCTCGTCTTCACTTTCGGGACCTATATAAACGTTAACCGCGTCGTTCTGCGCCGCCGAAACAACGTTTAAAATGTAGTCCTTCTTTTCAAGAACTCCGAGAAGGCCTTTCAGATTGTCAAGATTTGAATATTCTGGATATTTCAGCATACGGTTGACGCCTTCCATACGAAGCTCGCCTCCGTTAAGTGAACCTATCTCCTCCATAAACGCCCTCATTATCGGAATAAGCAGGGGGGCGTATACCGAAAGATATTTTTCCATTTCGGAAACAAGCTTTGCATCAACGCTTTCGACACTGACACCCGTTAGGAATTTATTAAGCCCCTCTTCAAGCCTTACAGCCATATCCTCGCCGACCTTGAATCCGGTTTCAACGAATCTCGTCTTTACAATACCTACCGAGGTCTGCATAACCATAAGCACACCGAAATCGTTCATCGGGAGCAGCTTGAAGTTAAGAACAAGCACCCGTCTGTGCCGAGGCTTTACCGCAAGAGCCGTATAGTCGGTTATTTTCGATACCGTCTCCGCCGCGCCTTTAAGAAGCCCGTCTATGCCGATAAGCCTTTTTGAGGTCATAAGGTCAAGCTCGTTCTGCTCCGATTTCGAAAGGGCGTATCCGTTCATAAGACCGTTAACGTATGCCCTGTACCCCTTGCTCGACGGTATTCTTCCCGCAGACGTATGCGGCTGTTCAAGATAACCGAGCTTTTCAAGCTCAGCCATAACGTTTCTTATGGAAGCCGAGGAAAGCGAGACGGAAAGTCTACCTGCAAGAAGCTTTGAGCCTATCGGTTCTCCGCTTTCTATGTGAGAGTCAACTATTGCCTTCAGAATCATCTTCTGACGCTCGCTGAGTACAGTCTCGTCCTGCATTTGTCCGCCTCCTTTATTATATTCGTTTTTGCTCATTTTTAGCACTCTCAGTATCAAAGTGCTAACGATATAAATTCTACCATTATATCCTATATTTTTAAATGCCTTTTTTTGAAATAATTCGTGAACATTTGGTTAATACGCGGCGCGTAGCTATAACAAGCATACACGCCTTGCGGTAATGCTCGGACAGTAAAAAAGCAGCCTTTGCGGCTGCTTTCTCACTGACTTTGTTAAGTTAAAAATAATAAGGATTTTTAGAGGCAAGGCTTACGTTATGCTCGTCAAGCATTGGGCCGTAGGTGAACGTAACGTTCATTTTGGTATCCCTATTGCCTCTCGTCATTCTTACGTAAAGCTTATTTTCGCCCTTTTTCAGTCTGATTTTTTCAAGGTGAACGTTCTCTGCCGTCCATGTGTCAAAATTCTCTCTCTTTGCTATAAGCTCTCCGTTAAAATACATCTCAAAGGGCGAGCTGTAACCGATATTCATATAAATATCTCTTTCCTCTTCCGCAATAACAACTCTTGAAATATACGCGACGCAGGGACCTTTAAAGCCGAAAAGGTCTTCCATTGAAAAGCTATCCTCGGTAATATGCGCTATACTCTGCTCATACACGGGACTTGCGTAATTTTTATCAAGAGGCGCGAACAGCTCGTCTTCCGTTACGTATTCGGCGCTTGTATCGGTAGCAAGATTGATATGAAAATGACGAAGCTTATCGAAATAGTTACCTTCAATCTTCGAGCCGTTTATAAGAGCGGAATAAGGATGCTCAAGACTGAAGTTTTCAAGCACGTCCTTTGTCGTACAAACAGGCTCGGTTCTCCAGAACGGGCCGAGAACCTTCCATACGGCACCGGTAGCAATTCCAAAGTCCCCCGTAAGGAAATATTCGGTGTTTTCACCCGTAGCCTCAAAGGTACAGATATTTTTATCGTAAATTATTTCGGTATCAATAGGCAGACCGATATTAACGTCAACCGATGCCGTGGAATTTGCAGGAACACGGAGCCTCCATCCGGGAAGGTCAACGGTAAGACCGTTAACAGTCTCCACCTTGCAATCAAAAACCTCGTCCGCCTCGGTTCTGTTCTTTACGGTAAGCGTTACCTTTCTCGTCCCGCCGAGCTTAACGGACGGATCCATGTCCTCATAATCGGCTGTGAAAGTAAAGTCATCGGGCTTTTCAAAATCAAATTGAACGTCGGGCGCGTTTTCGATAACAAGCCCGCTGTTTACCGTCTTTGTAAACTGAACGCCAAGCTTTGCGATGTCCTCCGCAAGGTCGAATATTTTATCGCTTCTACGCGCACTGCGAACGCCGAGGGTGTATGTAATTTCGGTAAGACCGTACGCCTTTATAAGCTCGTCCGCGCCGCGCAGTATTCCGATAATCGCGCCTGCGGTCGCACAGGTGCAGTCGGTATCAAAGCCGCAGTTAAGCGCCATAATGGACGTCTTTATTATGTCGTTTTCACCAAGAAGAAGCGATGCAATAGTTATACCCATATTCTGGTACATATTGGTACAGTCAAGGTGTCCGTACTTAAAGAGCAGCTTGGTCATTACAACCTTGATGTCTCCGTATTTCTCACACAGCTCTCTCGTAAAGCACACGAGCGCTCTGAACCTTGAATCTGCGGGAAGAACGGTAAGCGCCTTATCAATAAGCGCGTTTACGTCGCTTTCAAAACACGCCTCCGCCTCAAGCGCCGCGAGGAAGCGCTCTGCCCATATAGATTCTCCGTAGTGGTCAAGACAGCCGTCGCGCGAGGCAAAATCACTTGCGAGCGCCATATTTCCGATACCGATACAGCCCCATATCTCGCTTCTTATCGGGCAACCCATTCCTTCAACGTAAAAATCGTTACAGAATTTTCCGGAATACGGAGGGTAGATGCCTCTTTTATAGTTTTTACGCATTATAGCGTATTCTCCGGGGGAGTAATCACAGTGATTAACAAATCTGTCAAGAAGGTCGTAGGAGGTGAAATTTTCTCCCTTCTGCTCGACGACGTCAAGCCAGAGAACCTGAAGATCAAGGTCGTCGTTCGGAAGCTCGCAGTTGATCATCTCCGGCATAAACTGTAGCTCCATAGGCATCTTTACACCCTCGTGAGGCGCTCCGATGTTACCCGAAATTGCTTTACCGACAAAGCAGCCGTAAACCTTGTCAAGGTATTCTTTATACGTAATTTTTTTCATAACAGATCTCCTTTTATGTTATTTTTTCGCGTCGGCACCGAGTCGTTTGAGGGATAACGACAAAATTATTTCATTTAGTTAAACTGGATTTTCCAAATCGGACTATTTCACTTAAAGCTCAAAATCCGAAAGCTCGTCGTCCGTTTTGTTTTCCTCCGCGGCGTCCGACTTAAGCTCACCCGAAAGCTTCCCCACGACCGAGGCAAAATCCGCTTCGGGGTTCTGTCGAAGAACGTGCAGAAGCGAAATGTAGCTTCTGATTATCTCTCGCGGAGTTATCATTATATCCGCACCCGCCTTTGAAAGACACGCCATAAGGAAGATTTTGTCCTCCGTTTCGGAAATCGGAACGGTATAGCTAAAGCACTCGGAATAAAGAGCTTTTATACGCTTTACAAGCGCATAAAGCTCACTGTCGGTAAGACGCGCAAGACGTATGACGGGACCGGAAAGGTTTTTATATTCGGGAGTGATAAACGTACTGTCGGCAAGTCTTGAACGAAGCGCCTCGTAGCTGAAAAGGCCGCGTCTTGTATCCTCTAAAAACTGCGGTGTTCCCGCAAAAACGAAGCCGAGATACGGAGCCTTTCCCTGAAGGGTGTCGTTGAAAATGGAAAGTATCTTTTCGTAGTTGTTTTCTCTTGACACGCGGTTGGTAATTTTGTAGAGATTTACACATTCGTCCACGTAAACAATAAGCCCCCTGTACCCGATCTGCTTAACGAAAACGGCGATAAGCTTAAGGTAATCGTACCAGTTCTCATCGGTTATTATACCCTGCGTACCGAGCGCGCGCTTTGCCTCGCTTTTGGTCAGGTATTCGCCGCGGAGCCAGCGGTTGCAGGCGGAACGGAGAGCCTCGTCGCCACTGACCGAGGCTAGGTAATACTTATATAAAACGGTAGCAAAATCAAACCCGCCCACCTTGTCCTCAAGCTCTCTGGTAACCGAATAAACCGAGCTGCGCATAGCGGAGTAAAGCTCCTCGCTTTCGGGCGCAAGGCCGCCTGCAACAAACTCCGCCTGCTTTGCCGAAAGCCATCTTGAAATAATGATAGGAAGCGCACCGCCCTCGGCAGAGGTCTTTACCGACATATTGTTGATAAGCTCTCTGTACGTTGCGACACCACTACCGTTTCCGCCGTAAAGTCTCCTTTCGGGAGAAAGATCGGCGTCGGCGGTTACAAAGCCGTTTTCGGTTGCGTAGCTTTTTATAAGCTGAAGCAGAAAGCTTTTTCCGCTTCCGTACCGACCGACGAGAAAACGGAGCGCACTGCCGCCCTCGGCAACGTTTTCAAGGTCGGAAATGAGACTTTCCGTCTCCTCCTTACGCCCGATAGCTATATACGGCGCACCCGCTCTCGGAACGACTCCCGCCGAAAGGGAGTTGATAATTAAATTCAGTATTCTTTTCGGTATCTTTTTTTCCATAATGCCTATCCCTTAAAATAAATTCGGTAGCGTTAAAGCTGACCGCTCACTATATCCTTAATATCTTCAATGTAATCTTCGATAAGAAAAACGTTATCTCCGTCTACGTAAACCGCGCTGTCTCCGATAATCTCGAAAAGCGTCTCGTTTATAAGGTCGGCAAACGCGGGGACAAGGTATCCGCTTTCCTTTGCGAAAGCTCTGAATTTATCGCCGTCTCCGTCAAGCAGCAGCCTTAAAGCGGATATAACGGTATCATCACGGGAGGGGGTGTCGCTAAACGCGGTTTCTATGCTGTCTGACTCGAAAGCGGAGGCAGCACACTCTTCCTGCTTTTCTGCCGTTTTTTCGACGCCGTCGGAAAGAGCTTCTTCCTCGTCGCCAAACGCCGAAACAAGTCTTTCGGTAATCTCCCAAGAGCTTTTTTCTATCTCTCTTGCGCTTTCCTCGGATATCCCCATTTCTTTCGGCTCGTAAAGCCTTTCATACTCCGGAACCGTCTCTGTCGGGGTAACGTAACGCTTTTCCTCTCGTTTTTTCGGAAAACACGCGCTTCTTTCGGAAAAGAACGCCTTTATTCCGTCTCTTATAGAAACGGGAAGGTATATAACCGAAAGCCTCGGCTTTATCATAAGCTCGGAACGAAGCCGGTTTTCGGCGTATTTAACCATATCGGAAACGGTTCTCTTTACCGTTTCGTCGCCCGTTATACACCGAAGCTCAATAGTAATAGTCCTTCTTATCTGACCTGAGCAAAAGGCACCGAAATAGCTTTCACGGGTAAGGGTACAGCTTTCCTTTCCGATATCGGAAAAGCGGTTGTCGGTTTCGCTTAGCTTTTTTATCTCAGCCGAAACCGCCTCGGGAATATATTTGTCGTAGTAGTCGGAAAACTCGGGATAGAACTTGCTTTTTTTGTAGTCGTAACGGCTTGCGTTTAGGACAAGAGCGCGCTTTTCGTTATATTCCGTCTCTCCGAGGTCAAGGAATATTTCTTTTATCTGCGCACACTCCAGAACCCTCGGAAAAACGTCCCCGTATATGCTTTTCGGTATCTTAAGCTTATGAATAAGACAGAGGTCGCTTAGCCACCTGCACATATCGGCAAAAAGCCTTTCGTCGCACCCCTGATAGCCGTTAATAAGAGATGCTATCCGCTCCGCGCGTATATTCGCTTCTTCGGGCGAAACGTTTATCAGCTCATAGAGATAAAGGTAAATATACGCTCTTGAAACCTCGGGAAATCTGCCGTAAAGCACCTCGGTTCTGAAAGCTATATAACATTCTCTCTGCTCGTCGCTAAGCTGTGAATACTGTGGATAAAAGGACTCAAACGGAACGTTCCCACGGTAGCTTCCGCTAAGACCGAGAAGCCTTTTTCCGTCTGTAACGAACCGCTCGGTTCCCACTCTCCGCCCGGTTTCCTCGCTGACGGTAACCTTTTTTATGTACCTTCCCTCGGGACAGTACTCAAGGACGGTCCTTTTGCCGTAAGCCGCTATGTTATTTTCGTCCCTGCGCCTGCCCTCAAGCCACTTTTCAAAGCCACGCTTTTCTTCTTCGCTGCTTTTTCTTCCGATTATGGGAGCAAACGCAGCTCCGTTCTCTCTTTTCGGTATTTTCTCTCCGTGTTCCTCGGTCTCGTCTCCGGAAATTTCAATTTCGGCAAGAGAAACGTCGTTTTTTCCTATACCGCTGTATTTCTTTTTTTCGGTAGGCGGAATCATGCTGTCAAGAGACCAGAAATCATCAGTTTCCGAAATACTGTCGCTTATCTTTTTTTCGTCAGCCATACTTTTCTCCGCCTTTCAGAATCATTTTACCGTATTATATCTATAATATCATAAAAAATTCATTATGTCAATATTGACAGATAAAACTTTTTATAGTATAATAGACTTTAGTTTTAATTTATTATTTTAAGGAGATACAACGTGCAAACGGCAATTAATTTTTTAAAAGCTCTGTCAGAGATAAGGAGTCCATTTCTCGACACTCTCGTTCAGCTTATAACGAGACTCGGCGAGGAGGTCATAATCCTCGGCGTAATCTGTTTTTTCTACTGGTGCTTAAGCAAAAACACCGCATACAAAATCGGACTTATTTTCTTCACCTCGGGAATGCTCGTGCAGGGGCTTAAAATTTCCTTCAGAATAGAGCGTCCTTTCGTTATTGATAAAACCTTTAAACCGGTTGAATCGGCGATAGAGGGAGCGACGGGCTACTCCTTTCCGAGCGGACACACACAGAGCGCAACCTCTCTTTACGGATATTTCGCCGTAGCGGCAAAAAAGAACTGGCTTAAGGTTCTCTTTGTCCTTGCGTTCCTGCTCGTCGGATTTTCAAGACTTTATCTCGGAGTTCACACCTATTTCGACGTCGGAGCTTCCCTTATTCTCACCCTCGCCGTCGTCCTTTTCGTCAATTATATTTTCGATAAGCTTACTTCCGGAAAATACGACCTCGTTCTCTCGGCGGTTTTAGCGGCGGCTTCGGTTATACTCTGCGTATACGCCTTTATTCTCGCAAAGGTCGGCTATGCCGATGCCGCGCAGATAAACGACTGCTTTAAGAGCGGTGGCGCGGGAGTGGCGTTCGCACTCGGCTTTTTCCTTGAAAGAAAGTATATAAAGTTTGACGTTTCGGCAAAAAAGCCGTACGTTCAGGCAGTGAAATTCGTTTTAGGTGTCGCGGGAGCGCTGGTTCTTAAATCCGGCTTAAAGCTTATCGCCCCCGGAAATCTTATCCTCGATTTTATCCGTTACTTCCTTACCGTATTCTGGGTGCTTGTAATTTACCCCTACCTTTTCACAAAGGTATTATCGGGCGATAAAAAAGAAACCGCAGAAAGCTAAGAGCGAGACAGACATCTGAAAGATTTTTCAACCGATAACAAAAAGACCAAATTCCATCTACTGAAAGGCATATCAAAAAATGAGCGCAGATAAATCACTTATACGAAATTTCTCCATAATAGCGCATATAGACCACGGCAAGTCAACCCTTGCCGACCGCCTTCTTGAGGCAACCAAAACGCTCACCACCCGCGAAATGCAGGAGCAGGTGCTGGACAATATGGACCTTGAAAAGGAGCGCGGAATTACCATAAAAGCAAGAGCTGTACGAATGGCATTCAAGCACACCGATGGCAAGGAGTATACCTTAAATCTTATTGATACCCCCGGACACGTTGACTTCAACTACGAGGTCTCCCGTTCGCTTAACGCCTGCGAGGGCGCTCTGCTTATCGTTGACGCAACGCAGGGTGTTGAGGCGCAGACACTCGCAAACGCCTATCTCGCAATAGACGCGGATCTTGAAATAGTACCCGTTGTCAATAAAATCGACCTTCCCTCGGCAGATATAGACAGAGCGAGAAACGAAATAGAGGACATTATCGGTATTCCCGCCGACGGCTGTCCCGCCGTTTCGGCAAAGACGGGGCTTAACATCGAGGACGTTTTAACGGCAGTCGTTGAACAGATTCCTGCTCCGAAGGGAGACGAAAACGCACCGCTTAAGGCTCTTATTTTCGACTCGTACTACGATTCCTATCTCGGTGTTGTTGTAAACGTTCGAATAATGGACGGTAAGATAAAACCGGGAGATAAGATAAAAATGATGAGCAGCGGTGCCGTTTTCGACGTCGTTGAGGTCGGCACGATGGAGCCGTTCGGTCTTACCAAAGCAGACGTCCTTTCGGCAGGCGAGGTCGGATACGTTACCGCATCGATAAAAACCCTTTCCGAAACAAACGTCGGAGACACGATAACCACCGCGGAAAACGGAGCGAAAGAGTCTCTGCCCGGATTTAAAAAGGTTCAGCCGATGGTTTATTCCGGTATATATCCGGAGGACGGGGCAAAATACGAGGACCTTCGCGACGCGCTGATAAAGCTCCAGCTTAACGACGCGGCGCTCACCTACGAGCCCGAGACCTCGGCGGCACTAGGCTTCGGTTTCCGTTGCGGCTTCCTCGGACTTCTGCACATGGAGATTATTCAGGAGCGGCTCGAACGCGAATTCAACCTTGATATTATTACAACGGCTCCGAGCGTTATATACAAAATCGAAAAACGCGACGGAGAGACCGTGTATATAGATAACCCGTCGAACTACCCCTCTCCCGACGAGATAGACACGGCTTACGAGCCTATGGTTAAGGCAAGCATTATAACCCCCGTTGACTACGTGGGCGGAATAATGGATCTCTGCCAGGACCGCCGCGGTGTATTTATCGATATGAAGTATCTCGATAAAACCCGTACCGAGCTGCATTACCACCTTCCCCTTAACGAAATAATTTATGACTTTTTTGATGCACTGAAAAGTCGCAGCAAGGGATACGCCTCTCTTGATTACGAGCTGCTCGGCTACTTTAAATCAAAGCTCGTAAAGCTTGACTTCCTGCTTAACGGTGATATAGTCGATGCGCTTTCGTTTATAGTTCACGACGAAAAGGCGTACGGCAGAGCAAGAAAGATAGCCGAAAAGCTTAAAGAAAACATACCGCGCGCACTCTTCGAGATACCGATACAGGCGGCGATAGGCGGAAAGGTCATCGCACGTGAAACGGTAAGGGCTATGCGTAAGGACGTTCTCGCAAAGTGCTACGGCGGTGATATAACCCGTAAAAAGAAGCTGCTTGAAAAGCAGAAAGAGGGTAAAAAGAAGATGCGCCGTCTCGGAACGGTCGAGGTTACTCCCGAAGCGTTTATGGCGGTTCTTAAGCTTGACGAGGACTGATATGCTTTTCGAAACGGAAAATTTGCGTCTTTCGATTAATTCGTCCGCGCCTGCGGTTTACATTCACATACCGTTCTGCGTTTCAAAATGCGCATACTGCGATTTTTACTCGATTTCCTGCGCGGAGAAATCTCCCGTTAAGAGCGGAGAGACAGACGGCGAGCAGAAAAGCGATAACGAACGGCTCGGACACGGGAAATATTCATGCGAATGCTTTGCTCCGGAAATTTACAATCTTCATTCCCGTTACGTCGACGCTCTTTGCAGACAGATGCAGTGTGCTTCGGAGCAGTATAACCGTCCAAATATTTCAACGGTGTTTATCGGCGGCGGAACTCCGTCGGTTCTAAAAACCGAGGAAATGAAGCGAATACTTGACACCCTTTTTTCCTGCTTTGATATTCCGGCGAACGCTGAAATCACGATGGAAGCAAATCCCGAAACGCTTAGCTATGAAAAGCTCTGCGCGTACAGAAAAATGGGAATAAACCGACTTAGTATAGGTATGCAGAGCGCACTTGACTCCGAGCTAAAGGCTATTTCAAGAATACACACGCTGAGCAGTGTAAAGGAAGCTGTAAAAAACGCCCGCACGGCAGGGTTTGACAACGTAAATCTTGATATTATGTACGCCCTGCCGTTTCAAACAGAGGAAAGCTTCGCGGCTACGCTTGACACCGTTCTTTCCCTCTCCCCCGAACACGTGTCGGTTTACGGACTTCAGCTTGAAGAGGGTACTCCGCTGTTTAAAAACAGAGAAAAGCTTACATTCCCCGGGGAAGACGGAGAAAATCTTATGAACGCACTTGCGCAGAGCGTTTTAGAAAAAAACGGTTACCGCCGTTACGAGATCTCCAACTACTCAAAGGAAGGCTTTGAATGTAGGCACAATCTTAACTACTGGACTATGGGAGAATATTTCGGATTCGGTCCCGCTGCGTTTTCCTTTAAGGACGGAAAACGAGAAAGCATCAGGGCGGATCTTTTTGCCTACTGCGACAGCGCGGATTTTTCAGACGTAACGGAAACGGAAGAGGTTTTAACCGAGGAAGAATACGTCGACGAATACGTAATGGTTGCCCTTCGGCTTTGCAAGGGGCTGTCTCTGAGCATACTTAAGTCGATGAGCAAAAACGCTGACGTTTATCTTAAAAGAGCCGAACCGTTTGTAAAAGGCGGGCTTATGGAAATATATCCGCTTGGCAGCGAAAGCTTTCTTCGCTTTACGCCGAAGGGCTTTAACGTTTCAAACACCGTTCTTTCAGAAATTCTTTATCTTTAAACACACCGAAAGGAACAGACGTATGAGTCTTATCGTTAATCATCTGCATAAAAAATACGGAGAAAAAACCGTGCTTGAGGATTTAAGCTTCACCATGCAAGGCCCCGGTGTATACGCGCTTCTCGGCACCAACGGAGCAGGTAAGACGACCGCTATCCGTATGATGCTCGGAATACTCGCAAGGGACGGCGGAGAGGTTTTATGGAACGGCGCTCCGCTTTCCGCGGAAAGCTGTAACGTAGGTTACCTCGCTGAAGAAAGAGGACTTTATCCGAAATGCCCTCTCATGGATCAGCTTATTTACTTCGCAACACTACGCGGCGTTTCAAAGGACGACGCGAAAAAGAGGATAAAATATTTTGCCGAACGGCTTGACGTAGCGGAGTATCTCTACCCTGCCGCGACAAAACGAAACAAAAAGCCGTCCTCTCTTAAAGCCGACCAGCTTTCAAAGGGTAATCAGCAGAAAATACAGTTTATGATTGCCCTACTGTCAAACCCCGAGCTTATAGTTCTTGACGAGCCGCTTTCGGGACTTGATCCGATAAACACCGACGTCTTTAAGTCGATTATAAAAGAGGAGATAGCCGCCGGAAAATATCTCATAATGTCAAGCCACCAGATGGCGACCGTTGAGGAGTTCTGTACCGATATTACAATTCTGGCAAAAAGCAAAACCGTTCTCCAGGGTAACTTAAACGAAATAAAGAAGAGCTACGGAAGAATAAATCTTCACCTGAAAACGGAAACCGACGTAAAAGAGCTTATAAATGCTTCGGGCGCTCTTATCCTTAGCGAAAAGGAAAACGAGTACGATATAAAGGTAAGCGGAGAAGCCCAGGCTAACGCACTTCTCAGCTCGCTTATTACAAATAACGTCCCCCTCGTAACCTTTGACCTGCGCGAGCCGTCTCTGCACGAAATATTCGTTGAGAAGGTAGGTAGCTTAGCAAGTGAAAGCGTTTGATATTAAGGAGCTTGACGGCTGCAAAAAGGTATACGCGTTCACCCTGCGCGGACTTATTACCAACAAATCAAACATTATTTCAGCCGTGATTTTACTGTGCATTTCTCTCTTTACCCCTATTATTTTGTCTTTTTTTGCGGGAGAAACCATGCCACAGCCCGGAACAACCGCTGCTCTTTCGTCCATCGAAAAGGACGACGGAATAGACAGGGTTTATATAAAAAACCAAACGGAATTTACCTTTGACCTTACCCCCTACACGGGCGGTGCAGAGGTTCTTTTCTACGAAAAGGACGAGACCGAATTTGCCGCCGAAAACGGCGTTCTTTACAGTATATTTTTCGACACGGAAAGCTTTAGCTATAAGGTAAACCTTTACTTTTCGGATTCCTTTGGCGGAAAGCGCGCAGCGGCAGAGGATTTTGCATATACCGTCTCCTCGCTTTTCGACAGTGCAAGATATGAAAGGTATCAGCTTACCGCAGATAAAACCGCGGAGATCTTCACCCCGGTATCGGTAAACACCGTATACGCAGACAGCTATTTTAAAACGGAAAACGACCGTGGATTTATGGCTAAATTTGCGGTCCAGTACCTTTTCTCCATTGTCGTTCTGATTTTAGTTGCATACACCGCAACCTATATCATAAGAGCGGTTATAGAGGAAAAAGCGTCAAAGCTTGTCGAAACGCTTATGGTAAGCGTAAAGCCGTTAGCGCTTATAATCGGAAAAATACTTGCAGCTATGACCTATATATTCGGACTTTTACTCGCGCTTGTCGGCTCCGTCGCGCTTTCCTCGTTTATCTCATCGAAAGCCGTAGGCGCTTCGGTATCTCTTACCTCTCTCGGAATTGATCTTTCCGGCATAAAATTAGACGCGCCGACGCTTGTACTGATAATAATTGCCCTGCTTCTCAGCTATCTCACCTTCTCCATTATGGCGGGAATAGTGGGTGCCGCCTGCGGAAATATGGAGGAGCTTGAAAGTGCAAACGGTACGGTTATGTTCACCGCGCTTATAGGATACCTCGTTTCCTGCTTTACCTGCGCCATTCCGAGCAAGGCTCTTGCGGTGATAACCTCGCTTTGCCCTATAATTTCCACGTTTTCAGCTCCTGCTCAATACGTTCTCGGCAATATCAGTCTCGGGGTTTTCATAATTTCTCTTGTGTTACAGGCAGTAGTCGTAGTGCTGCTCGCCGTTTTCTGCTCAAGAGTTTACGCCGAGCTTATTATGAGAAAGGGAAGCAGACTTAAGCTGAGAGAAATTTTAAAAGTATACCTCGGAAAATGATTTTTTGTGAAATCCGCAAACCGTCATTTAAATATCCGTTAAAAAATTATATCGTCTAAGGTCTTTTATAAAATAAAAAACAAACGAAAGAAAAGAGACTAAAAATGGACAGTTCAGAAAGTAAAGACATAAAAATACTTCGCGAAATTTACGAAAACGACCGCTTTGCAACCGAGGCGGGATGCGTTATATTGTCGGCAGATGCGGATAAGGTTGTCTGCGAGATGCCGATAAAGGACGGACACCTTAACGCTCACGGCGGGGTTATGGGCGGCGCCATCTTTACACTCGCCGATTTTGCCTTTGCCGTAGCTTCAAACTACGCGGGAGTACCGTCCGTTGCCATAGAATGTAACATTCGCTACTATGCGGCAAGCAAGGGGAGTAAGCTTATCGCCACCTGCACCACCGATAAGGAAGGACGCGCGCTCGGACATTATACCGTTGAAATAAGCGATGACCTCGGCAAGAAAATAGCCGGCTACACGGCGATAGCCTTTCACAAAAATTAAAGCAACCGCGCGTTACGTTTCCCTCGCGGTTAACACTAAGCTACGTAACGCCCGTTTTTACAAAAAACTTAGATAAACCAAACCCATGCACTGCAAAAATCCCGTTTAAAACGGTATTATCAAATGAAAAACAATCTAAACGAAAACCGTAAGTATATCGCTATCGATTTAAAATCCTTTTACGCATCCGTCGAATGTATGGAGCGCGGTCTTGATCCTATGACAACCAACCTCGTCGTTGCCGACGAGAGCAGAACCGAAAAAACTATATGCCTTGCCGTCTCTCCGTCGCTTAAGGTGTACGGTATTCCGGGCAGAGCGCGTCTTTTCGAGGTTGTTCAACGGATACGCGAGGTTAATAACGAGCGCAGACGCAGGGTGGGGCGCGCGCTGCGTGGCGAAAGCTACGACGCAAAAGCTCTTTCGTCTAACCCCACGCTTGCGGTTTCTTATATTGCCGCGCCGCCTCAGATGGCAAAATATATGGAGATAAGCACCAAGATATACGGTGTTTATCTGAAGTATATCGCACCCGAGGATATACACGTATACTCCATCGACGAGGTTTTTATCGACGCAACCGACTATCTTGATACCTACAAATGCACAGCGCACGAGCTTGCGCTTCGCATGATAAGAGACGTTTTAAAAACCACCGGTATTACCGCGACGGCGGGTATCGGAACCAACCTTTATCTTGCAAAGATAGCCATGGATATTATGGCGAAAAAAATGCCCGCCGATAAGGACGGGGTGCGTATTGCCGAGCTTGACGAGAGGTCTTACCGCGAAAAGCTCTGGTCGCATAAGCCACTCACATCCTTTTGGAGAGTGGGTAAGGGGTATGCAAGTAAGCTTGCAGAACACGGTATGTTTACAATGGGAGACGTTGCAAGACGTTCTATTGAAAACGAGGAGGAGCTGTATAAGCTTTTCGGGGTGAACGCGGAGCTTTTAATTGACCACGCGTGGGGATACGAGCCGTGTCTCATCTCCGATATAAAAGCATATAAGCCTGAAAGCAGCAGTATATGCTCGGGGCAGGTGCTTTCCTGCCCGTACGAATTTGACAAGGCGAGACTTATCGTACACGAGATGCTCGACCTTCTTGCGCTCGACCTTGTTGAAAAACGACTTGTAACAAACCAGATAGTTCTAGATATAGGCTACGACGTCGAATGTCTCACCGAGCCGCGTATAGCAAATAAATACCGCGGTGCGGTAGTAGCCGACTTCTACGGAAGAAAGGTTCCGAAGCCCGCACACGGTACCGCCAATATAGGCAGATTCACCTCATCGGGTGTACTGATTATCAAGACGGCGCTTACACTGTTTGACAGGATAGTGAACCGCGACCTGCTTGTAAGACGGGTAACGGTTACAGCTTGCAACACGATAGACGAAAGCACCGCAGAAGCGCTTCCGTCGGGCGGAGAGCAGTTAAGCTTTTTCACCGACGCGTCGGAGCTTGAAAAGAAACGAAAAGCCGAAGAAGCGGCTCTCAAAAAAGAGCGAAAAAACCAGGAGGCTATACTGAGGCTTCAAAAGCGGTACGGTAAAAACGCCGTTCTTAAGGGAATGAACCTTGAAGAGGGCGCTACTACCATGGAGCGCAACACTCAGGTAGGCGGACACAAAGCCTGACACCGGGCAACCGCCAGCACGGCGGAGAGCCTCCGCCGGAGAGCCTCCGGAGGCAAATAGCCGTGATGCAAAATGCATCGAAAAATCGCGCAAATACGGTTTCACAAAGCTACCGCGATTTGAATGTACCCTTTGGGGCTCCCCGCCCGCCGAGCGTCGCTAAAGCTGGACTTTGCGAAGAAACAAGAAAAGACACGAATAAAAGAAAGTTTAATAGTTAAATTCAGTATCGCCCATAACCCGAAATATGCGATACCGACGGAGTACTTTATGCAAGACACATCCTACGACGATATAATAAACCTGCCTCGCCCCGTTTCAAAAAATCATACCCCTATGCCGAGGGAAAACCGCGCCGCTCAGTTCGCACCGTTTGCCGCCCTCACGGGGTACGACGATTCGGTAAAAGAGGAAGCAAGACTGACCGGAGACAAGCTTGATCTTACGGAAGAACAGGAAAAGCTGCTGAACGCTAAAATGGCGTATCTAAGCGAGAAAATCGCAGAGCATCCAACGGTAAAGGTTACCTACTTTCTTGCCGATGAAAGAAAAAGCGGCGGCGAGTACGTAACACTTGAAGGCTCGCTTTACGTTATAGACGAGATAGGCGGCGTTCTTGTACTTTCAGACACGCCTGTAGGCAAATTAAGGGTGCCGATCTCCGATATTTTCAGTATCGAAAGTGAGATTTTTACAGGCAGTGTTTTTGATGCGTTTTAATCTTCTTGCCGTAAAAACCAAACGCATTGACTATTTAATTTACATATAAAGGGGCAGGTGAAGGCTATGGAAGGAATAAAGCGCCAAAGCGATTATTTCGGTACTGAAAAGGTAAGCAAAATTCTTTTGAAAATGGCTCCGCCCGTCATACTCGCGCAGCTGATACAGGCGCTGTATAACATAATCGACAGTGTTTTTGTCGGAAAATATTCCGACACGGGGCTTACCGCGCTTTCCATTGTCTTTCCGCTTCAGCTTTTAATGATTGCACTTGCGGTGGGTACGGGTGTCGGTATAAATACGGTAATAGCGGCAAAGCTCGGTATCGGTCAGGAAAAAAAGGCAAACGAATACGCGGGTGTCGGAACGCCGCTGGCTCTCGTTTTATGGCTGATATTCGCGGCGGTGTGCTACTTTATAATGCCGTTTTACGCGGGGCTGCAAACCTCCTCTCCCGACGTCATTTCAGACGTTATCTCCTATGGTCGCATTGCTTGCGTACTCAGCATCGGGCTGTTTCTTGAAAGCATCTGGACAAAGGTGCTTCAGGCAAGGGGGGATATGAAAACCCCGATGATAGCTCAAATTGCAGGAGCGATTACAAACATCCTTCTCGATCCAATTTTGATTTTCGGTATGCTCGGACTTCCCGAAATGGGAATTACCGGTGCGGCACTTGCGACGGTTATAGGACAGACGGTTTCAGCCGTTATAGTAATGAAAAAAGGCTTTTACCGCTCCCCGGGGTTAAATAAATATCCGCATTACGTTGCTAAAATCTTCCGTCTCGGTATACCAAATATACTGATGCAATCGGCATACACGCTATACATATTCGGACTTAATCTGATACTTGCCACCTTCTCCGACGCAGCGGTAACCGTTCTCGGTCTTTACTACAAATGGCAGACCTTTTTCTTCATTCCCATCAGCGCGGCGCAGACCTGCATCGTTCCCATGATAAGCTTTAACTTCGCGGCAAAAAACATTGACCGATGCCGTAAAACGCTTAACACCGCAATTCTTATGAGCGTGGCGCTTATGGCGCTCGGCACTCTTTGTTTTGAAATTATACCGGGTCCTATGCTAAGGCTTTTTTCTTCCGACGCACAGGTTATCAAGGACGGAACCCCTGCCTTCCGCATTATAGGAACAAGCTTCATTTCTCTTGCGCTTTCGCTGACGTATCCGGTGCTGTTTCAAGCTGTAGGTAAAAGCTTTACAAGCTCTATGCTTACGGTTATACGAACGGTCTTTCTCTTCGTTCCGCTTGCATACCTTTTTTCAAGACTCGGGCTTGTATATTTCTGGCTTACCTACCCCGTAACGGACACAACGGTAGCGCTTATAGGACTTGTTTTGTCGCTTAGATTCTTTAAGCATCCGTATCCGAACGAGCACAGCTCACCCCGACAGTCTTAGTCGGCTGCATAATTACTTATTCGCGGGGGCGTTCTATGTACTCCCGTAAATTCCGCATTAGTACCTGGCTTCACGGTAAATTTTAGTTTATATGAAAATCTTGATTTTTCCGTTATCATATGTTATAATGAAAGATGAATAATTTTAATGACGGCGAAAGGAACTGCTTTATGAATATCTTACATGTAAAATATGCAGCCGAGGTATCAAGGCTCGGTTCGCTTAACAAAGCTGCGGAGACTCTTATGATAGCGCAGCCTAATCTCAGCCGTTCAATAAAAGAGCTTGAGGCAGACCTTGGGATAACCATATTCAAGAGAAGCGCAAAGGGAATGGTGCTTACCCCTGACGGCGAGGAATTTATGGACTATGCCCGCGATATTCTTAACCGTATTGATAAAATCGAGCAATCTTATAGAGATGGCTCGCATAAAAAACGTAAGTTCTCTGTTTCAGTTCCTCGCGCCTGCTACATTTCTGCCGCTCTCACGGAATTTTCAAAGAGTATAGGTAGTAGCGACGTAGAAATATATTATAAGGAAACAAATTCCAAAAAGACGGTAAAAAAGCTTCTTGAAAACGAATATAAGCTCGGTATAATACGGTATGCCGAAAACTACGACAAATATTATAAATCAATGCTTGAGGAAAAGGGCCTTGCCTATGAGCTTGTAGCAGAATTTTCCTACGTCCTGCTTATGAGCCGCGATAATCCGCTCGCGTCAAAGGAAAAAATCACCTATACCGACCTTTCCTCTTATATTGAAATCGCACACGCAGATCCGTATGTTCCGACTCTTTCAATGTCTAAGGTTTTCCGCGAGGAGCTTCCCGACAATATCGGTCAAAGAATATTCGTATTCGAAAGAGCAAGTCAGTATAACCTTCTTTCCGAAAACCCGAAAACCTTTATGTGGGTTTCTCCGGCTTCTCAGCAGATGCTTGACAGATACGGTCTTGTACAGCGTGTATGCGAAGGAAATAAAAAAATATATAAAGATGTTCTCATTTATCATAAAGGCTATAAGCTTACAAGGCTTGACAAGGATTTTATTGCCGCGCTTTGTGAGTCGAGAAAAAAGCTTATTAAATAAACGCTTCCAAGATAACGGCTGTTGAGTCCATTGGTAGCCGTCATTGTTAGAAAAAGAGGGTACAAAAATGTACAAAATTGTTGACAAAAAGGTATTAAATCCCACGGTAGTTCAGCTTCAGATAGAAGCGCCTCTCGTGGCAAACAAGGCTCGTCCCGGTCAGTTTATTATTCTCCGAGTTGATGAAAACGGCGAGCGTATTCCGCTTACCGTTGCCGGAGTAAATAAGGAAAAGGGTACTGTTAAGATTATATATCAGGTAGTCGGTGCCACCACCGAAAAGCTTGCTCACAAGGAAGCCGGCGACTTCATTCAGGACTTCGTCGGTCCTCTCGGTGCTGCAACGCACCTTGACGGACTTAAGAAGGTCTGTATCGTCGGCGGCGGTGTAGGCTGTGCTATCGCTATGCCTATCGCCGAGGCTCTTCACAAAATGGGCGCTGACGTTACAAGTATTATCGGTTTTAGAAGTAGGGACCTTCTTATCCTTGAGGACGAGTTCAAGGCTTGCTCCGACGCGCTCCGCATTATGACGGACGACGGCTCATACGGTGAGCACGGAAACGTTACCGTTCCCCTTAAGGAAATGCTTGAGGCAGGCGAGCAGTTCGATATGATAATCACCATAGGCCCTCTTATAATGATGAAGTTCGTTGTTGCAACCGCAAAGCCGTTTGGCACTCCGGTAACCGCTTCTATGAACCCCATTATGATCGACGGAACGGGAATGTGCGGCGGTTGCCGTCTCACTCTTAACGTAGACGGTAAAAAGGTAACCAAGTTTGCCTGCGTCGACGGTCCCGATTTTAATGGCTACGAAATAGACTTTGACGAGGCTATGGTACGTGGCAGAATGTACTCCGCGTTTGAGCGCCATAAGCACGAAGAGACCTGTAACCTTTTCGCCAAGGAGGTAAAGTAGGATGCCAAAGACAAATATGACACTTAAGAAAAACGAGATGCCTACGCAGGACGCTAAGGTGCGCGCGCATAATTTCGGCGAGGTCGCTCTCGGTTATACCGAAGCGCAGGCAATAGACGAGGCAAACAGATGTCTTAACTGCAAAAATACGCCCTGCGTTAGCGGTTGTCCCGTAAAAATTCACATTCCCGAATTTATCGGCAAAATAAAGGAGGGAGATTTCGAGGGCGCATATCAGGTAATTACCAAATCATCCTCTCTGCCCGCGGTTTGCGGTCGCGTCTGTCCCCAGGAGGTTCAGTGCGAATCGAAATGTGTAAGAGGTATAAAGGGTGAAAGCGTCGGTATAGGACGTCTTGAGCGCTTCGTTGCCGATTGGCACAATAACTTCTGCACAGAAGAACCCGTAAAGCCCGAGCGTAACGGCCATAGGGTTGCAGTCGTCGGATCAGGTCCGTCAGGACTTACCTGCGCGGGAGACCTTGCAAAGAAGGGCTACGAGGTAACCGTTTACGAGGCTCTGCATACAGCAGGAGGCGTTCTCGTTTACGGTATTCCCGAGTTCCGTCTCCCGAAGAAAATCGTTGCAAAAGAGGTAGACACGTTAAAAAAGCTCGGCGTTAAAATCGAGACCAACGTGGTTATAGGTAAAACTCTTACAATAGACGAGCTGTTTGCAGAGGGCTACGAGGCAGTATTCGTAGGCTCAGGCGCGGGACTTCCGAACTTCATGGGAATTCCCGGTGAAGCGCTTTGCGGCGTTTATTCCGCAAACGAGTTTCTTACGAGAAGCAATCTTATGAAATCCTATCTTGACAACCCCGAAACACCTATTATGAAGGGCGGCAAGGTAGCCGTTGTCGGCGGAGGAAACGTCGCTATGGATGCGGCAAGAACCGCTCTCCGTCTCGGCGCGGAAAAGGTATATATCGTTTACCGCCGTTCCATGGAGGAGCTTCCCGCAAGACGCGAGGAGGTCGAGCACGCGCAGGAAGAGGGAATTGAATTCCTTCTGCTTTGCAACCCCACCGAAATAATAGGTTATAACAACCCCGATAACGCACGTGATCCGAAAAACGGCTTCGTAACAGGTATGAAATGCGTAAAGATGGAGCTTGGTGAGCCCGATGAGCGTGGCAGAAGACGCCCCGCTGTAATCCCGAACAGCGAGTTCATTCTTGACGTTGATACCGTAATTATGTCTATCGGCACTTCTCCGAATCCCCTTATCAAGTCTACCACCGAGGGGCTTGAGGTTAACAGCCGCGGCGGAATTATTGTAAACGAGGACGGCCTTACGTCGCGCAGCGGCGTCTACGCGGGTGGTGATGCCGTTACGGGAGCTGCGACGGTTATCTCGGCTATGGGCGCGGGTAAGACTGCCGCGAAGGCTATTGACGAGGCTCTCGGCAAATAATTTTCAACAAATTATCCTTTTTAAAATAAATTATCATATTTGATATATCTAAAAAAGTAAATTAAAGGAAAAACCCACTTTTACAGCCTTTTTGACACAGAAAAAACCATTTTTAATAAAAAACCGCGAGCGTTTTCGTTATTTATGACGAAACTGCTCGCGTTTTTGCCTTGTATTTTCATTAATTTTTGTTATATCACTAAACATAATACCGATATAACATTTTAATAATTCCCAAACGGACAAAAAAATGATATAATGTAGGAGTTGAAAAACGACGGATGTAATGAAATTTACCTTATTTTTGTTACATTCATACTATAATGTTAACCCGTATTTTTTCAGGAGGACATATATCCATGGAAACCAAAACTTATGAAATTGTGGACAGTGTAGAAGCTCTGCACGAGGCAATCGCTCGAGTAAGAGCGGCACAGAAGATATTTGCTACCTACACGCAGGAGCAGGTAGACAAAATTTTCCTCGCAGCCGCATCCGCAGCGGACAAGGCAAGAATAAGCCTTGCAAGACTCGCAACTTCCGAAACCGGAATGGGCATCGTAGAGGATAAGGTAATCAAGAACCACTACGCCGCCGAGTATATTTACAACGCGTACAAGGAGACCAAGACCTGCGGAGTTATCGAGGAGGACACGGCGTTCGGTATCAAAAAGATAGCTGAGCCTATCGGCGTTGTTGCCGCGGTTATACCCACGACCAACCCCACGTCCACCGCAATCTTCAAGTGCCTTCTCGCGCTTAAGACACGTAACGCAATTATAATCAGCCCTCACCCGAGAGCAAAGAATTCCACCATCGCGGCGGCAAAGCTTATACTTGAAGCGGCGGTAGCGGCAGGCGCTCCCGAGGGAATCATCGACTGGATTGACGTTCCTTCTCTTGATATGACCAACACCGTTATGAAGGAAGCCGACATAATACTTGCAACCGGAGGCCCCGGAATGGTTAAAGCGGCTTACTCCAGCGGAAAGCCCGCTCTCGGCGTCGGTGCAGGTAACACCCCCGCAATAATCGACGATACCGCTGATATTATCCTTGCTGTTAACTCAATTATACACTCCAAGACGTTTGACAACGGTATGATCTGCGCATCCGAGCAGTCGGTTATCGTTCTTGAAAGCATCTACGACACAGTTAAAGCAGAGTTTACAAGACGCGGTTGCTACTTCCTTGATCCTGACGAAACCGAAAAGGTACGTAAGACTATTATAATCAACGGCGCGCTTAACGCTAAGATAGTAGGTCAGAGGGCTGCTAAAATCGCAGAGCTTGCCGGTGTAACAGTTCCCGCAGGTACAAAAATCCTTATCGGTGAGGTTACAAGCGTTGAGCTTTCCGAGGAGTTCGCTCACGAGAAGCTTTCGCCCGTGCTTGCTATGTATAAGGCTAAGACATTTGAAGAGGCTCTGGACAAGGCAGAAAGACTCGTTGAGGACGGCGGCTTTGGTCATACCTCGTCTCTTTATATCAACGAGATAACCGAAAAGGAAAAGCTTAAGGCATACGAGGCAAAAATGAGAACCTGCCGTATCCTCGTTAACACTCCCTCCGCACACGGCGGTATCGGCGACCTTTACAACTTCAAGCTCGCTCCCTCGCTTACGCTTGCATGCGGCTCTTGGGGCGGTAACAGCGTATCTGAGAACGTAGGTGTAAAACACCTCTTAAACATTAAGACAGTAGCCGAGAGGAGAGAAAATATGCTTTGGTTCAGAACACGCGAAAAGGTTTATATTAAAAAAGGCTGCCTCCCCGTAGCTCTTGACGAGCTTCGTACAGTAAGAGGCGCAAAGAAGGCGTTTATCGTAACCGACACCTTCCTTTATCAGAACGGCTACACGAAGCCGATCACCGATAAGCTCGATGAAATGGGCATTCAGCACACTACATTCTTTAACGTTCAGCCTGATCCTACCCTTGCAAACGCAACCGAGGGCGCGGCTCAGATGAGAGCGTTCCAACCCGATACCATCATCGCACTCGGCGGCGGTTCCGCAATGGACGCGGCAAAGATCATGTGGGTTCTCTACGAGCATCCCGAAGCAGACTTTATGGATATGGCAATGAGATTCATCGATATCCGTAAGAGAGTCTACACCTTCCCCAAGATGGGCGAGAAGGCTTACTTCATTGCAATACCCACATCTGCAGGTACGGGCTCAGAGGTTACTCCCTTCGCAGTTATCACCGATGAAAAGACCGGTGTAAAGTATCCTCTTGCTGACTACGAGCTCCTTCCCAACATGGCAATCATTGATACCGACTTCCACATGTCCGCTCCTCGTGGACTCACAGCAGCTTCGGGTATCGACGCAGTAACTCACGCAGTTGAGGCATACGTTGCTATGCTTGCTACCGACTACACC
>JAZRDX010000003.1:0-8534 GCA_045660565.1 Eubacteriales bacterium | reverse complement strand
TGTTAGTAACCCGTTGACGGGTGGCTTGTTGTCCTTTGCATGGCTGGCAGGCCAATTCAAAACGCACTTGTGCGTAGCCAGTAACGTTTAGGGCTATGCCCGAAACTGAAATACCCCCCCGTTATACGGGGGGATTTTTATTGTTTGCTGAAAGATCGGAAATCTCAAAAATTGCTGTACGTTGCAAGTTATTGAATAAAAAATGCGGTTTTGCAAACTGCAAAGAAAAAACAACAAAAAACCAAAAAAATAAAGAAAAAAGTATTGACAAACGCAGAGGAATATGCTATAATATAAAATGAAGAAATTTAGTAACCGAGAAAACAAAGAAAAACACGAATTTTTACAGAAAGGATTTCTCCGAAATGAAATTCTACGCAAAGCCCATAGAAAAATCACCGAGAATAGACAGGCTCGTTAAGGCGCTTTACGAAAAAATGCCGGAAATAGAGTCTGACAGAGCGGTGCTTATCACCGAGTCGTACAAAGCGACCGAGGGAGAACCGATAATAACCAGAAGAGCGAAGGCGTTCGAGCATATACTTGAAAATCTCCCCATCGTTATAAGGGAGGACGAGCTTATAGTCGGAGCGGCAACGAAGTCTCCGAGAGGCTGTCAGGTGTTCCCCGAATACTCCTTTGAGTGGCTCGAGGCGGAATTCGAAACGGTAGCGACGAGAAGCGCGGACCCTTTTTACATATCGGAAGAAACCAAGGAAACCTTAAGTAAGGTTTATAAATACTGGGGCGGCAAAACAACGAGTGAGCTTGCAACGTCATATATGTCGGATGAGGCGCTTAAGGCTATCGACCACAATATTTTTACCCCCGGAAACTATTTTTACAACGGTGTCGGACACGTAACGGTTGACTACGCAAAGATTCTTGCGGTCGGATATAACGGAATAATCAAGGAAACGGAGAAGGCTCTTTCGGAGCTTTCGCAGGGAGACGCGGATTACGCAAAGCGCAGTCATTTCCTAAGCGCGGTTATTCGCAGCTGTAAAGCGGCAATCAAATATTCTAAGAGATACGCGGCGCTTGCGGCTGAAAAGGCAAAGGGAACACAGGATATCCGCAGAAGAAAAGAGCTTGAAGTGATCGCGCAGAACTGCTCCGGCGCACTTGAATACGGAGCAAAGAGCTTTTACGAAGCATGCCAGAGCTTCTGGTTTGTACAGATGCTTTTGCAGATAGAGTCGAGCGGACATTCGATCTCTCCCGGAAGATTCGACCAGTATATGTACCCCTACTACAAGACGGATCTTGATAAGGGCGTTATCACAAGAGAGTTTGCCCAGGAGCTTATGGACTGTATCTGGGTTAAACTTAACGACCTTAATAAATGCCGCGACGCGGCTTCGGCAGAGGGCTTTGCGGGATATAGCCTGTTCCAGAACCTTATAGCCGGCGGACAGAACGAGCACGGTATCGACGTAACGAACGATCTTTCGTTTATGTCGGTTACCGCAACCGAGCACGTATTCCTTCCCCAGCCGTCATTCTCGGTAAGAGTATGGAACGGAACACCGCACGAGTTCCTTATAAGAGCGGCGGAGCTTACCAGAACGGGTATCGGTTTTCCCGCTTACTATAACGACGAGGTTATCATTCCCGCGCTCCAGAGCAGAGGACTTACTCTTGAGGACGCGAGAGATTACAATATAATCGGATGTGTTGAACCGCAGAAGTCGGGTAAGACCGACGGTTGGCACGACGCGGCGTTCTTTAATATGTGCCGTCCGCTTGAAATGGTATTTTCAAACGGCTACGACAAGGGTGTTAAGATAGGACCTTCTACCGGAGAGGTAGAGAAGATGACCACCTTTGAGGAGTTCAAGGCGGCATACGAAGCGCAGATGAATTACTTTATCGAGCTGCTCGTTAACGCGGATAACGCGATAGACCTTGCGCACGCCGAGAGATGTCCGCTTCCGTTCCTTTCGTCTATGGTTAACGACTGTATAAAGAAAGGAAAGAGCGTTCAGGAGGGCGGAGCGGTATATAACTTTACGGGACCGCAGGGCTTCGGTATAGCGAATATGGCTGACGGAATGTACGCGGTTAAAAAGCTTGTATTCGACGAAAAGAAATATACGCTTGCGTTTATCAAAGAGGCGCTTGAAAACAACTACGGCGAGGATATGGATAAGGCGATGGCTGAAAAGCTCACCGAAACGGTGGTAAAGCAGATAGCTGAGTCCGGAAAGGATATTAACGAGGAAACAGTTAAGACCGTTTATAAAGCCGTAAGAGAGAACAGAGCGTCTGAGGAAGATAAGAAAAAATATAAGGCGCTTAAAGAGGACATCGAAAACGTATTCAAATTCGGAAACGACATCGACGACGTAGACGCTTTCGCAAGAGAAATGGCTTACACTTATACGAAGCCTATCGAAAAATACAAAAACATAAGAGGCGGATCTTTCCAGGCGGGACTTTATCCCGTTTCGGCAAACGTACCGCTCGGAGCGCAGACGGGAGCAACCCCCGACGGCAGACTTGCATTTACCCCTATCGCGGACGGAGTATCCCCTGCGGCGGGAAGAGACGTAAAGGGACCGACGGCATCGGCGAACTCGGTATCCAAGCTTGACCATTACATAGCGTCAAACGGAACGCTCTTTAATATGAAGTTCCACCCGTCGGCACTTGAGGGAAGAAGCGGACTTGAAAGCTTCGTAGCCCTTGTCAGAGGTTACTTTGACAGAAAGGGAAGCCACATGCAGTTTAACGTCGTAAGCCGTGAAACGCTCCGCGACGCGCAGAAGAATCCCGATAAATACCGCTCGCTGGTAGTAAGAGTTGCGGGATATTCGGCACTCTTCACAACGCTTTCAAAGAGCCTGCAGGAGGACATTATAAACCGTACCGAGCAGCAGGGCTTCTGAGTCGCCAAGGCGAAGCTGCATAGGTTATGAAGCCGCTCTCGTGCGGCGGATTGGAGATAGAAAAATATGGAAAAGGATCTGCTGAAGGTAAAAGGCAGAGTGTTCAACATTCAGCGGTTCTCGATACACGACGGACCGGGAGTAAGAACGATAGTCTTTTTAAAAGGCTGTCCGCTCCGTTGTCGCTGGTGCTGTAACCCCGAATCTCAGGAATGGGATATCCAGACAATGACCGTTGCGGGTAAAACCAAGACTGTCGGACAGGACGTTACCGTCGAGGAGATAATGGAGGAGGTCGAAAAGGACAGAATCTATTACAGACGCTCCGGCGGAGGACTGACGCTTTCGGGCGGTGAATGTCTCTGGCAGCCGGACTTTTCGGAGGCACTGCTTAAGACAGCAAAGGAAAGCGGTATAAATACCGCGATAGAGACTACGGGCTACGCTGAGATAGAAACAGTGAGACGAATTATAGCGAACACCGATACGGTGCTTATGGATATTAAGCACATGGATAGCGCAAAGCATAAAGAGTTTACCACGAGAGATAACGCGCTGATACTTGAAAACGCAAGGCATATTGCAAGGGAAGCCGCCGAGCTTATAATAAGAATACCGGTAATTCCGACGTTCAACGATACCGAAAAGGACATAGCCGATATAGCCGATTTTGCCGTTTCTCTCGGAACGGTAAAGGAGCTGCATCTGCTACCGTATCACAGAATAGGCTCGGATAAATACGCGGGGCTCGGAAGACCTTACACAATGAGCCACATAGAGGTTCCGTCAAAGGAAAAAATGCAAAGCTTACTCAACGCCGCCGACGGAAAAGGATTAAAGCTCCAAATCGGAGGCTGAGTACATAAATGAGGATAAAACAATGGCAGAAAAAGAGTTTTACGACAATTCTCTTAAACAGAGAATAATACAGGAGCTTGTTCCGGGAAAGCAGGTAACGCTTGCGCATATTATTGCTAACCCCGACGAGATACTCTATAAAAAGCTTGGGCTTGATCCGTCGGTGGAGTATTCAAAATCGGCAATAGCAATACTTACCTTTACCCCGGCGGAAACGGCGATAATAGCCGGTGATATTGCGATAAAGGCTTCGGGAGCAACACTCGGATTTGTTGACCGCTTCAGCGGAACGGTAATACTTACGGGAACCTATTCCGAGGTTGAGGCATCGCTTAAGGCGGTAACAAGCTACGTTGAAGAGACGCTTGGGTTTACTGTATGCAAGATAACCAAGACTTAATGAAAAAAACACTTCTCGTAGGACGGCACGGTGTCGGTAAGACGACACTTAAGCAGCGTCTTATGGGACTTGAAATCAAATATGAAAAAACTCAGTATATGCAGTACGGGCAGTGGCTTATAGATTCTCCCGGAGAGTATGCTGAGGTACACGGTCTCGGTGCCGCGCTTGCGATATATTCGTATGAGGCGGACGTGGTTGCGATGCTTATCGCGGCGGATGACGATTATTCGCTCTTTCCGCCGAATGCGGCGTCAATGATAAACAGAGACGTTATCGGAATTGTAACAAAAACGGACAAATGTCCGCCGGACAGAGCTGAAAATTGGCTCAGACTTTCCGGCTGTAAGAGGATATTTAAAATAAACTCTCATAGCGGAGACGGTGTAGAGGAGTTAAGGGCTTACCTTAAAAAGTAATGTGCCTTAGCGTTAAACTACCAAAGACCGCGAGAAGCTGCGGAGGCAGAACCTAAAAGCGGTCGCTTAAATAACGAAAGCTAAACTGCGAAAGCAGAGCTGATATAAATTAAAAAAGAAATATTATTAATCTTTAAGGAGAGATAAAAATGGTAAACGAGTACGAAATCAAAAAACAGATATGCGACATAGGAAAGCGTATCTACAACAAGGGCATGGTTGCTTCCAACGACGGAAACATCTCCGTTAAAATCGGCGAAAACGAGTTCCTTTGCACCCCTACCGGTGTTTCTAAGGGCTTTATGACTCCCGAATACATCTGTAAGGTTGACGCAAACGGAAAGGTTCTTCAGGCAAACGCAGGCTTCAAGCCTTCCTCCGAAATCAAGATGCACATGAGAGTCTACAAGGAGAGACCTGACGTAAAGAGCGTTGTTCACGCACATCCTCTCTACGCAACCTCCTTCGCTATAGCAGGCATTCCGCTTACCGAGCCGATAATGCCCGAAGCTGTTATCGCTCTCGGATGCGTTCCGATCGCTGAGTACGGCACACCTTCCACCGAGGAAATTCCGGATGCGGTTTCCAAGTATCTCCAGCACTATGACGCTGTTCTTCTTGCAAACCACGGAGCTCTTTCCTTCTCCGATTCGCTCCTCAGCGCATATCACAAGATGGAGTCTCTTGAGTTCTACGCTCAGCTTCTTTACCAGTCCAAGATGCTCGGCGGCCCGAAGCAGCTTTCCGAGTCTCAGGTACAGAGACTTTACGAGATTCGCCGTCAGTTCGGCTTAAAGGGTAAGCACCCGGCTGACATCTGCCCCAACGCTAAGTCCGGTAAGCCCAGCTGCCACGGTTGCGGCGGAAGCTGCTCCGATAAAGGCGCTGACGCTGATACCGTTGCACTTATAACCAAGCTTGTTCTTGAGCAGCTCGGTAAATAAGTTAAGACTTATGACCGAAAAGGAAATAAGGGACGTAGTTCAAAAGACACTTGAAAGGGTTAAGGCAGGCGGTGGCGTATCCGAGGGAAAAACGGCGCCCGACAAAATGACGCTAAGGCTCGCAAAGGAGCTTACGGCGGCAGTACAGAGCGAGGCGGTGAAAAAAGGCGTTAAAGCGGTCGTATGTATCTCCGACGGAGCGGGAAACCCAAGGCTTATCGAGAGTATGGACGGCGCGTACATAGCGAGCTACGACGTGGCTCTGAATAAAGCGTATACCGTTGTTGCCCTCAAAATGTCAACTAAAAAGCTTAGCACTCTCGCTGCTCCCGGCGGTGAGCTGTACGGAATACAGTTTACAAACGGCGGAAAGATAGTTATTTTCGGAGGCGGTGAGCCGCTTCTCGGAAAGAACGGAGAGATCATAGGCGGTCTCGGTGTAAGCGGTGGAAGCGAAGCGCAGGACACAGAGCTTGCAGCCTTTGGAAAGATGTATTTTGAAAAAATAATGCAGTAGCGGCGGTTTTACCGCAAAGAGTTACTCTGAAAAAGACATAAAGAAAACGACATTAAAGAATAGCGGCACATAAAGAAAAACGACATAAAAGAAAAACACACGAAAGGAAAACACGGCATGGATATTAAATCCGCTGATATCGAAAAGATAGTTAGAGAGGTACTTGCCGGTCTCGGAGGCGAAACGAAAGCATCTGCTCCCGCCGCTTCTGCCGGAAAAAGCCGTGTCGCGATGCTCACAAAGCCCGAGCATTTCGACATTCATGAGTACCCGATACCCGAGCTTGGCGACGACGATATACTCGTTAAAGTCGAAGGCTGCGGTGTGTGCGGAACCGACGCGCACGAATTTAAAAGAGATCCCTTTTCGCTTATCCCCGTAGTTCTCGGACACGAAGGAACCGGTGAGATAGTAAAAATGGGTAAGAACGTTAAGAAGGACAGCGCAGGAAAGCCCCTTCAGGTTGGAGACAAGGTTGTTACCTGTATGATATTCAAGGATAACCCCGATATCACTATGTACGACCTTAACAAGCAGAACGTCGGAGGTGCAGACGTTTACGGTCTTCTTCCCGACGACGATAAGCACCTTAACGGTTGGTTTGCCGATTACATTCTCGTAAGAGGCGGCTCCACCATATTCAACGTAAGCGACCTTGACCTTGACAGCAGAATACTTATCGAGCCTTGCGCGGTACTTATTCACGCGGTTGAGAGAGCTAAGACGACGGGAATCCTGAGATTTAACTCAAGAGTAGTCGTTCAGGGCTGCGGTCCTATCGGACTTATCTGTATAGCTGTTCTCCGCACAATGGGAATAGAAAACATAGTTGCGGTTGACGGTGAAGGCAAGCGTCTTGAGTTTGCAAAGCTTATGGGCGCGACGGGAACGGTTAACTTTAAGGAGTTCAAGGGAGCTGAGGCTCTTGCTGAGGGTGTTAAGAACGCGTTCGGCGGATACCTTGCCGACTTTGCGTTCCAGTGCACAGGCTCTCCCGTAGCACACGCAAACATCTATAAGTTTATAAGAAACGGCGGCGGTCTCTGCGAGCTCGGTTTCTTTATAAACGGCGGTGATGCAACAATTAATCCTCACTTTGATATATGCTCTAAGGAAATTACGACGGTAGGCTCGTGGGTATACACGCTCCGCGACTACGTTACCACATTTGATTTCCTTAAGAGAGCAAAGGGAATAGGACTTCCGCTTGAAAAGCTTATCACTCATAAATTCCCGCTTGAGAAGATAAACGAGGCTCTCGAGACCAACCTTAAGATGGAAGGTCTTAAGATAGCGATAGTAAACTAAGCGCGGAGAAATAAATTATGGGAAAAGCAGTAGGAATAATAGAGGTTTACGGTCTCGCAACTGCCTTCGTTGCTTGCGACGCAGGTTGTAAGGCGGCTGACGTAACCGTTGAACACTTTGATAAAAACAAACCGGCAAATGCCGAAAAGCTTGCGGTTCCGCTGATAGTAGCAATTAAGTTCAGAGGAACGGTTGACAGCGTAAAGGCGGCTATGGAGGCGGCTGAGGCGGCGGCAAACGAAATGACGGGAGTTATTTCAAAGCATATAATCGCCAACACCGAAAGCTCCACCGAAAAAATGCTTAAACTTAACGCTTTCGACAAAAAGTGATAAACTTTAAGCGAAATAAGTCAAAAAACAATAATTTAGAATAAAACTGAAAGGTTAAGGTATAGAAAAATGGCACTTGAAGCACTTGGAATGGTAGAAACCAGAGGACTTGTAGCAGCAATAGAGGCTGCTGATGCAATGGTAAAGGCAGCAGAGGTTACCCTCATCGGAACCGAGAAGATAGGAAGCGGACTCGTATCCGTTATGGTAAGAGGCGACGTTGGAGCTGTTAAGGCTGCAACCGAGGCAGGAAGCACTGCGGCTGCAAAGCTCGGAGAGATAGTTGCGGTACACGTAATTCCCCGTCCTCATGCAGACGTTGAGAAGATTCTTCCTTCTATTGACTAATATAAAGCGACTGAATATTTAAAGCGATTATAGGGCAGACGGTAAAACCGACGGACCGCAAAAAGCGAGCAGTTGTTTTATTTGCCTTAAAGTCGAAACGAAAAACGGTCTTACAGTTTAATGAAAGGAACGGAAATGGCCTTGGAATCTTTAGGATTTGTAGAAGTAAGCGGTGTAACCGCGGCGGTTGACGCACTTGATATAATGTGCAAAAGCGCTGAGGTAGAGCTGGTTACGTGGGAAAGAAAGCTTGGCGGAAGACTTGTTACGATAATAGTAACCGGTAAGGTTTCTGCGGTAAAGGCGGCGGTTGAAAACGCATGCGCGCAGTGTATAAAAAAGCCCTGCTCAAGCGCGGTGATAGCCAGACCGCATCCGGAAACCGTCAGACTTGTGGAGCTTTCCGCACAAAGAATAAAAAATAAAAATAAAAAATAAAAACATACATAACACGGAGGTATTTTGTTATGGCACTCGAAGCACTTGGAATGGTAGAAACCAGAGGACTCGTAGCAGC
>JAZRDX010000002.1:0-5711 GCA_045660565.1 Eubacteriales bacterium | reverse complement strand
GCTCATTTCGGCACAAGCAAGCTTTTCGTTACAAAGCTTCCAGACCTCGTCGCACGTTTCGCCATTTAATACTCCTTCATATCCGCACTAACGCTTAAGCTCCATGTGAGACCAGTGATAAAGGGGATTTCCTATAAGCTTCGGCATAGCGGTCGCGTACGCCTTGAATTTTTCGTAATCGGATGCATCGCGTGTTATATATTTTTCCGCAACGCCGCAGGAGCGGATCGCGCGCCATTTATAGTGATCTCCGCCAAGCCAAAGCTCCGTAATATTGGAATAACTTTTGTTTTCCGCTATTTCCTTCGGGCTTACGTGGCAGTGATAGTCGATTATCGGAAGCTTTGAGGCATAATTTTCATAAAGAGCCTTTGCTGTGTCGTTGCTTAAAAGAAAATCTTCGTCAAGAAACTGTTTCATATATTTTTATTCCTTTCAAAATTGTTACCTGAATTATACCATAAAATAATCTGTTTGTCTATATGTTAAAATAAAATTTTACCGGTGCAGTATATTTTTATTAAACATCTATACCGAATCTTACAAAGCTGTATCCGGGATTAAAGTCATCGCACTTATCACCGTTCCATGCGTTTTCGTATGAGAATGTTCTGGGATTTACGCCCAACAGCTCAATCTTTTCTCTGTGATGCGGTCCGAGAAGGTTACGGTATGCGTTACAGATTGTAAGAGTTACCGTATTCTTGCCTTCCTTAAGATATTTTTCAATATCAAGATATTTAGAGAACATAAGCGTGCCTGCGTACTCTCCGTTTACCTTTACCTCGCAAACCGCATATCTTCCGGTGATTTTAAGGCAGGTAGCGTCTCCCGACTTGTAATCGAGAACGGTAGAAAACTCCATTTTACCGCCGTAGAAGAGGTATCCGCTCTTTGCTACGTTGGTTATGTCAACCTTGTCTCCCTGCGCTGTAAGAGTAAAGGGATCAGAGCAGCCATATCTTCCGTTTCCGGTTTCTTCAAAGGTGAATTTTGATGCGTCGGTTTTAACCTCAAAGGTGCCTTTGAGATATGCCGCCTCAATCTCGGTTTCGAATACGAGACAGTTGCGCAGAGACTCCATAACGTTGCCGTAGAGAACGTGGTAAACGTAGTCGTTCTGGTGATAATCAAATCTTAAGATTACCTCGTTCATTCCGAGTGTTACAAGGCTTGAAATATCAGTTGAGGCAAAGTATTGGTCAAACCATCTGTTATCGCTTATATTGATAACGGTTCCGTTAATTGATAATTCTTCAACAAAGGGTGTTTCGTTAATAAAATCAAGAGTTTTCGGAAGCGCCTCTAAATTAAAGCTGAATTTAAGCCAGAGCTTGCCATTGTAACGTTCCTTTAAGAGGTTGTCGCGTATTCTTTCAATAGGACGGACCTCGGTAAAATCGGTGCCGTTTTTGGATACCGCGGCGCGGTCAAGGGTTAAGAGATTTTCGGGCATTTTTGACAGCGTAAAGGGACTGCTTAGCTTAATAATTTTCTTCTCGGGAGCTGTCTTACAGGGAAGGTATGCAGGGCTATCCTCTTCGGTAAGAATTATCGCCTCGCTGCCCTCAAAATCAAGAAGAATCTCGGAGCCGTTTTCGGTTACTTTTCCGCGAAGCGCTTTTGTTTCAAGCGTGGCAATATCGAGTGCGGAAAGCGATTTTATACCGAAAATGTTAAATTTAAGATCTTTAAATTCCTTGCCTGAAAGATTTGCGAGATAGATAATTCTTCCGTGCTCGGTCATTCTTGACATCGATATAATCTCTTTTACGTTACTTCCGTCCTCGGTGCGGAGTGAGAAGGGAACGAGTGAGCAAAGGCTTTCGAGAACACCTGCGTCGGTAAGGTCGTTAAGACCGTTAAGATAAGAAAATTCGTCGCCGCTTATCGGTTTTCCGTCAAGATATGTCGGTAAATGATGCTTAAAGGTGTATATTTTTCCGCCGTTTTCCTTGAAATTGCGGAGAAGCTCGGAGGTGTTTTTATCAAGTGTATCAAGAGCGGGGAGAACAACAGTAGAATAGGCGCAGTTTCCTATCTTTATTTTATTACCCTCTACCGAGCCGTAGCGAAGCATCATTGACTCTTCACCGAAATGGTAGGGGAGCTGATGCTCGGAAAGCATTGTGAAAAGCTGTCTGAAATCTGTTTCAAGCGTGGGAAGCTGGTTAACTATTCGCTGATAAACCAGCCAGGCGCTGTGAATCGGATGAATTACGAGTATTTCCGCATCTTCTTTACCGCGGGAAAGAAGATAACCGAGGTTATTGAAGTATTCGTCAAAATCCTTTAAATAAGGCTGCCACGGATTGTGATCGGAATAGTGAGCCGGGTAGTCTCTTTTTCTCTGACCTCTTTCGGAATACGGATAGAGATGCTGACACATTATGTTTACGCCGCCCGCGTACTGAAGCTCCGCTATATGCTTAAGCTCCTCGGGGGTTACGTCCCAGCCGCAGCAGGCAAACATCTCGGAAAGAGCCTTCTTTTTACCGAGCTGCTCACATGCGGAGCCGAGCTGCTTTGAAGAAAGCGGCGTCTGGAGACCTCTGCCGAGATAATCTATGCCGGGAAGATGCTGGTACTCGTAAAAAGGCATAATCGAGCCGCAGCACATCATCTGACCGGTAAGAGTGGATTCCTCGATTCCGTGTCCGGTGATTTCGATGCCGTTTTCTGTTGCCCAGTCGTATATCTTTTTCGCGAAATTCTCCATAAATTTGGTGTGAGTAACGCGGTGATAGTCATATCTGTGCGATTTTGCACCCTCGTAGTCGCAGAACATAGAGGGAATTGCCTCAAAAACGGAATAACCGTATTCTTCGTTAAACCACTTATCCATAAATTTAGAATAAGGAGTTTTGTATCTGTAATACTGAGGCTCGTCGGTAAAGAAACCGCGCATGGTCTTACCGAAATCGTCTCCGAGCTTTTCCTTGTATTCCGCGTGAGTAAGCTCGATAAACTTTTCGGTAATATCGTCTCGCATAGTGTCTACGTAAGAGGCATCTGTTTTATAGTAAACAAGAAGATATTTTTCGGCTCCGTCAACAGCCTTGTTGGTATGTACCGGCTTTTTCTCGCCGCAAAGCGCGTAAATAGCGTATATTCCGTCGGTGTTTTCGGGGAAGGTATCTCTGAACTCGTGCGTAAGATATACGGAGTGGTTATCGGGATCGTCAAGAAGCTTTCCGCCCGCAAATCCGCTCGGCCAGCCGTTTTCATCGTAGGACCAAGCCTCCATACCGAGCTTTTTAGCCTCGTCAACCGAAACCTTTACCGCGTCGTACCACTCCTCGGAGAGATATTCCGTTTCAAGACCGCCTCTTGCGTGCATAAAGAAGCCGTTTATTTTAAGATCGTGCATATTTCTGATCTGGCGGCGAAGCTCGTTTTCGGTAAGCTTATCGTTCCAGCTCCAGAAGGGAAGGCTGCCGTAGCTTATTGCATTTTCCTTGGTAAGCTTTTTCAGAGAACTCATAAAAGTATTCCTTTCCGTCGCTTTTTGCGACAAAATCCGACGGTGTCGGATAGAAATTTTAAAATTAACGCATTAAATTATGCTATCTAAACAAGAAAAATACGGGTTAATTACCGAATTTTAAAATACGAAAGCCGTTAAAATATAGCAAAACACAGTCAAAATCGCTAAAAACGCGAAGCTGTAAGCCGAAAAAACGGCTAAGAACTTAAGCGCTTTGTTTTTGTTGTAGAAAACATAGTTTTTAAAGGTAATAAGACTTGCAAGCGATGCGATAAGCGTTCCTGTTCCGCCTATGTTTACTCCGAGAAGCAGAGAACGGTAATCGGTTGTAAAATGAGACAGAAGAACGGCTGACGGGACGTTTGAGATAAACTGACAGGAAATAACCGAGAAAAGAAGTGTGTTTTTCTCGAGAAGAAAGGATAAAAGACTGTTTACAGCATCTATTCTTGCCATATTTCCCGCAAAAATAAAGAAAAATACAAATGTCATAAGTAAGGCGTAATCAACCTGCAAAAGCGCATCGCGATCAAACAGCAGTACGCCGATAAGTACGATAGGAAGTCCGATGTAGTAGGGAATCGTTCCGAATACGATTAAAATAGAAATTGTGAAAAGAATTATGTAATAAGCTGTTTTTTTCCTCGGCAGATTCTTTTTACGGTCGTTTTCATAGGAAATTTCCGTTTTCGGAAAGGTCAGTCCGCATACCGTAAGCAAAATAACCGAAAGCAAAAAGGGAAGAAGCATTATCCCCATAAATTCTAACGTTGGAATTTTAAAATATGAGAAAAGATAAAGATTTTGCGGGTTTCCAAATGGGGTAAGCATTCCACCAAGGTTTGCCGAAATATTCTGAAGCACAAAAAGACGCGCCATGTAGCGCTCGTTTTTGGTACAGAATAAAACGTAATAGCCGAGCGGAAGAAAGGTTATAAGCGCCATATCGTTGGCTATAATCATAGAGCCGATAAAGGTTATATATATCAGCGCAATCGCCGCCGAGCGTAGATTTCCTGTTAAAGAAACGATTTTTTCGGCTAAAACGGTGAAAAAACGTATGTTTTTCAGTGCGCAGATAACCGCCAGCGTTGCAAAAAGGCAGGAAAGCGTTTTGAAATTAAAATAACCTACGTACTCACCGTCCGGCGGAATTATAAAAGACGTTACCGCCGCCGCCAGCGCCGCAATAAACATTACGGCGTTTTTTCTTATTAAATGCAGAAAAATCGAAAAAACAGAGTGTTTTTCGTGATTTTTTGCCGCTTTATGAGTGTCCATTGTGTTTTCCTTAAATGAATTATAAAATAATACGGCTTTAAATTTTTGAAGTAATTACGAGTTCTGATTTAATTTCTTTTCAATAAATTCCTCGTAGGTTCCGAGGAAGTCGGTGCATCCGTCGGGAGTGATTTCAATTATTCTGTTTGCGACGGTGTTAACTATCTCGTAGTCGTGAGAGCTGAAAAGAATTACGCTCTTAAAATCGTTAAGACCGTTGTTTACAGCGGTAATTGATTCAAGGTCAAGGTGGTCGGTGGGCTGGTCAACAATCAAAACGTTAGAGCCCTTAAGCATCATTCTGGAGAACATACATCTTACCTTTTCGCCTCCGGAAAGGACGTTTACCGGCTTATATACACTGTCGCCCGAGAAGAGCATACGTCCGAGAAATCCGCGGAGATACGCCTCGGTCTGATCGGTGGAGTAGTTTCTCATCCAGTCAACTATGCTTTCGTTATGACCGTTAAAGTATTTTGAGTTATCATGCGGGAAATAAGAGAGAGAGGTGCTGATACCCCATTTGTATTCACCGCTGTCAGCCTCGTCCTCACCGTTTATTATGTCAAAAAGCGCGGAAATAGCCATTTCGTTACCTACAAACGCTATTTTATCGTCTTTATTTACGATAAAGGAAAGCTTGTCGAAAAGCTTGATGCCCTCTTTGGTTTTTGAAAGGTCTTTAACGGTAAGAATATCCTTTCCAAGCTGGCGGTCAATATCAAAGCCGATGTAAGGGTATCTGCGGCTTGATGCAGGAAGCTCTTCAACGGTAAGCTTATCAAGAAGCTTTCTTCTTGACGTTGCCTGACGTGATTTTGATTTATTCGGGGAGAAACGCGCGATAAAGGACTGAAGCTCCTTTATTTTTTCTTCATTTTTCTTGTTCTGCTGCTTAATCATTCTTTGAATGAGCTGGCTGGACTCGTACCAGAACTCGTAG
>JAZRDX010000001.1:0-5965 GCA_045660565.1 Eubacteriales bacterium | reverse complement strand
ACACCGTGCTCGCTATTTCCGTGGGTGCGAAGCTCTATGCCGTCAAATTTAAGTGTTTTAGCCTCTTTGTCGAATACGACGGGTATTTTCTTTATGCTTTCCGCAAACTCGCTGAGAGAGGCGTATTTATCCTTATATTCAACACGAAGCGCAACCGCGTGCTGACGTCCCTCGGAAAGAAGCTCTCTACCCTTGAATTCGTCGTTACATTCGTAGTTTATTTTGTATCCCTCGCTTAAATAAAGCGATATATAAAGCTTTCCGTATTCAAGGAACAGGTAGTTATCCTCTAATATCTTATCTGCAAACACGTCAAGAGGACAGTATGCGTTTATTATGGGATCCTTATCCTCCTTCATATTATACATAGCAAGCGCCGTATTTTTATTGGTGTAATATCTTCCGCAGCAGCATCCGTGGTCTCCCGTCCAACGGTTATTTATATGGTAGTATCCTTCGGGCATAAGATGATGGGTAAATATTTTATGGTCTCCCGCTCCGGTAAGCGTGAACTCCCAATCCTGCTGCTGATGCCTTGCGTATCCTCTGCCCTTATAATCAGCCGGATATTCGTCCTGTTTGTTTACACTGCCTATAATATAGTCTTCGGTTACGTAGGTATATTTGCATATAGAGCCTGTAACTGTATCAAGAACGTCCCATTTGATGTCTCTCATCCACTCTGCCATACAGTGCAGATGCTTTCTTTCTCTGTTTTCAAATGGAAATTTCTTATTTTTTTCAATTTCATATATAATATCGGAAGGCTGATAATCGGAAAAATACGATACAATACCCGGTGCGCCGCGGTTAATGTCTCCAAAGTAATAGCCGTATGTCGCCGCCATAGCGCTTCTTTCTCTGTGAATTACGTTGTGCGGATAGCTTCTTCCGTGAGCACCGCCGTAAAGATTTCCCTTGGAGTCGGCAATCATATCAAGCATGATAATATCCATTATCATTTTTGCCTTAAGCTTAAGACACGGATTGTCGGTATACGTATAAAGAGTATTAAGCGTCATAAGGTCCTCAAAGGTATATCCGAGGGAGTCAAATTCTCCCCAGCTTCTGCCCGCGCGAAAGTCAATGAAGTCCTTTAAATACTGAGTATCAAAGTCATATGCTTCCTTTGCGCTCATATTATATACGGTAAAATATCCGTCCTTAAAATACTGCGCGGTAAGAAGTCTTGATACGTGGAAAATAAGGGAATGGTTTTCGGAGCCGTGCATTGAGCTTATGTCTCTGTCAAGAAGGAATCTTTTTATTGAATTCTTAACGTCCTCGGGAAGTTTTCCCCAGCAGGAAGGCTCGTAAATAGCCATCATAAGTCTTATTGCAACAAAGTCCGCCTCTCCTCTCGGATCTCTTTTTGTCGGATGCTCGTGCTCATACCAATCAGCCGCGTACTTTAACATACGGCAAGCGGTTTCAAAATCGTCATCACACATTATATGAAGTATTGCATTTCCGCCGTAAATATCCCCTCCGGGGAATACGTCATAGCTTTTAGTTGTATCAAAGGCATATTTATCATTGAGTATTGATTTGATAGCTGCCTCTCTTTTTGCAGTAAAATCTCTCATTTTAAATTTTCCTTTCAAATGATTTTTAATAAAAAACTCAAATCGGCTTTGCTTTATCGGAATTATTTAATTATTTTGTTATTAATAAAGTCGTAGGTTACCTTTTTATCTCCGGAAATAACGTCTATAACCTTACTGTCATACTCGGACTGAAGGAAATAGCAGTCGTAAACCTTTTTATAAGGATAAACGTTTTCCTTTCCGTTCTCGCTGTTTCCGTCGGTGCGAAGCTCTATGCCGTCAAATTTAACGGTTTTTGCCGTTTTATCGAATATAACCGGCATCTTCTTTATGCTTTCACCAAACTCGGCGAGAGATGAGTATTTATCCTTATACTCAACGCGAAGAACAACTGCGTGCTGGTTTCCGTCGCCTGTAAGCTCGTTATTTTTCTCCCATCCCTCCTGCGTAATCTTATATCCTTCACTGAAATAAAGAGAAATATAAAGCTTTCCGTGTTCAAGGAAGAGATATTTGTCTTCAAGAATCTTATCGTCGAAAAGCTCAAGACGGCAAAGAGCATTGATATACTGAAGCTGCTTTTCGTCCTCTATGTTATACATAGCGATAGCAGTGTTTTTATTGGTATAAAAGCTTCCGCAACAGCACATATTGTCGCCCGTCCAACGGTTATGCTCACCCGTAACTCCGGGATGATGTGAAAAAATCTTCATTCTTCCGTCGGTCGTACTGCTGAACTCCCATTCGTGCTGCTGATGATGAGCATATCCCTTGTCATCCTCGGAACCGGGATAATAAATAGTCTGACGGTTGACTCCGCCGAGTATATAATCCTCTCCTACGTAGGTATATTTGTTGATACTTCCCTTAATCATATCAAGTCTGTCATACTTTATATCGTCAAAATACCACGCGTAGCAGGAGTGGAGATGCTTTCTTTCGTAGTTCTCGAAGGGGAACTTTTTGTTTTTCTCTATTTCGTATACTATTTCGTCAGGCTGATAATCTGAATAAAGCGTTATTGCGCTTACAATAATGTCGGGATTATAGTCAGGACCTCCGAAGAAATATGAGTAGAGCCAAGCAACTTCTCCGATTCTTCTGTCGTAAATGACTCCGGGGTAGCTTCTACCGTGCGCCCCTCCGTAGATGGTTCCGTTTGAGTCGGCAAGCATGTCGAGGATAAGCAGATCAAGTATCATTTTTGCTTTCTGCTTAAGAACCGGGTTGTCCGTATATGAATAAAGGGTGTTAAGTATCAGGAAATCCTCGGTAAGATATCCGAAGGAGTCAAATTCTCCCCAGCCCTGTCCCGCACGGAAATCTATAAACTCGGTAAGGTATTTGGTGTCTCTTTCATACAGTTCTTCCGCGGTAGCTTTATAAGCGTCAAAATACTCGCCTTTATAGAACTGAGCCGCGAGAACTCTCGAAACTCGGAACATAAGCGAATGGTTTTCGGACGCGAATACCGACTGGAAGTTGTTTTTCAGAAAAAATCTTTTAAGATCTTCCTTTATATCATCGGGAAGCTTATCGTAGCAACGCTTCTCAAAGAGAGCCATTACAAGCTTAATTGACGCAAAATCAGGCTCCTGATTGGTCTGTCTGCCCGTAGGATGCTCGTGTTCGAACCAATTCGCGGTATGCTTAAGCATTTTTAATGCTTCTTCTACGTTATCGTCCTCTATAATGTGTACAATAGCGTTATCTCCGTATATTCCTCCCGGCCAGTGCTTTCCAACAAACTGTGTTGTATCAAAGGAAAGACTCAAAAGAGTCTTTTTAAGATTCTCTTTGTGTGCTGTCAAATCTAACATTATTTTTTCCCCTTTATTCACAAATGTTTACTGTTTTTCTGTCATGAGGTTTGCGTTAAAGTCGTATATAACCGTTTTATTTTTTCCTTTAACCTCTATTATCTTGCTATCCCACTCAGACTGCATAAACGGGCAGTCGTAAGTCTTTTTGTAGGGATAAACGTTTTCCTTACCGGCTTCGCTGTTACCGTCGGTACGAAGCTCAATTCCGTCAAATTTAACGGTTTTTGCCGTTTTATCAAAGATAACAGGCATTGATTTTATGTTTTCAGCGAATTTTTCAAGAGACTTAAACTGTTCTTTCTGCTCAACGCGAAGAACGACTGCGTGCTGATCTCCCTCGCAGATAAGCTCTTTGTCTGCGAAGTTATCTTCTTTATTTACTCTGTAACCCTCGCTGAGATAGAGAGAAATATAAAGATTTTCATATTCAAGGAAAAGGTACTTTTCCTCAAGAATCTTACCGCTGAATATCGGAAGCGGAACGTATGCGTTTATTATTCTGTCTCTGCCCTCTTTTACGATGTTATACATCGCAATCGCAGTGTTTTTGTTGGTGTAAAAGCTTCCGCAGTTGCATCCGCAGTCTCCTGTCCAGCGATTATTTATCGCATGGGCATCGGGCTTTGCAAAATGGTGGGTAAATATTTTATTTGTACCTGCGCCGTTAAGCGTAAGTTCCCACTCATGCTGCTGGTGATGCGCGTACCAGCCGTCTCCAACGTCAGCGGGATAATTTTCCTGTCGGTTAACAGAGCCAAGCATATAATCATCACAAACGTAGGTATATTTGCTTATTCCGCCGGTAACCTTGTTCAAAATATCCCAGTTAATATTTTCTCTTGCCCAGGGTGAACAGCAGTGAAGATGCTTTCTTTCTCTGTTTTCGTAAGGAAGCTGTTTATTTTCAATAACCTCGTAAACAATGGGAGAGGGCATATAATCCGAAAGAATAAGCGAAGTATACGTCGCTACAATCTCATCGGTAAAGAAATATTTATAGATATTCGCCATTCCCGAGCGGTCTCTGTTGATTATAGCATCGGGATAGCTTCTTCCGTGTGCTCCACCGTAGATATGTGCCTTTGAATCGGCAATCATATCAAGCATAATGACATCTAATGCCATTCTTGCCTTTAGCTTCAACGCCTCATTATCCGTATAGGCATAAAGAGTGGACAAAATAAGTATTATTTCCGATGTGTATCCGAGAGAGTCGAATTCTCCCCATCCCTTTCCGGCGCGGAAATCAAGGAAATCGTTTACGTATTTTGTATCTATATCGTAAACCTCCTCCGCGCTTTTCTTAAAGAAGTTAAAATATTCGCCCTTATAGAACTGAGACGCGAGAAGTCTTGAAACGCGGAACATTATCGAATGGTTTTCAGAGCCGTAGAAGGAGCTGAAATCGTTATCAAGGAAAAAGCCCTTAAGTGATACCTTGATGTCCTCGGGAAGCTTTCCGTAGCAGCTTTCCTCAAAAAGGGCCGCGATAAGTCTTATTGCAGCGAAATCCGCTTCTCCTCTTATCTCTCTTCCAGTAGGATGCGGATGCAAAAACCAATCAGCGACGTATTTTAACATTTTAAGTGCGTTTTCAAGGTCATCTCCCTCAACAACGTGCAGAATTGCCTTTTCACCGTAAAGATCCGGCGGCCAACTCGGCTGCTTTTCAAGTGTTATGTCATAAACGTATTTTTCAGAAAGCTTTTTCTTAATAATCTCCGATTTTCTTTCGATGCTCATTTTGCACATAGTAAAATCCTCCGTTTTTCGGCTTTACACAATATTTTCTAAAATGTCCTTCAGTTTTCCAAAACGTTTAAAATATTATAATTATATATAATTTTTTTATTTATATAAATAGCTGTCTTCCCCCTTACGATAACACATAACCGCTCATTTGTCAACCCTTTTTTAAAATATTTTTAGATATTTTCCACAAATTGCACAATCCGGGCGCGCCGTATTTGTTTAATATGAAAAGGGCGCTTTTTAAAACGCCCTTTCGGTATACAATAAAAATCGGCCCGCTGATGCAGACCGACTTCTTATTAACTTATAAAATCAGCTGGCTTAAATTAGCCTCCGAGCTTAGCGGAGTTAATCTTGATGCCGGGGCCCATCGTGGAAGCTATAACGCAGCTCTTGATGTACTGACCCTTTGCAGCAGCCGGCTTTGCCTTGATAATAGCGCTCATAAGAGTATCGAAGTTCTCGCCGAGCTTCTCTGCTCCGAAGGAAGCCTTACCGATAGGACAGTGAATGATGTTGGTCTTGTCGAGACGGTACTCGATCTTACCTGCCTTAGCTTCGTTAACAGCACGTGCAACGTCCATGGTAACGGTTCCAGCCTTCGGGTTAGGCATAAGTCCCTTAGGACCAAGTACCTTACCGAGACGTCCGATAACACCCATCATGTCGGGGGTTGCGATAACGATATCGAAATCAAACCAGTTCTCTTTGGTGATTTTCTCAACGAAATCTACGCCGCCAACGTAGTCAGCGCCTGCCTCTTTAGCAGCTGCGTAGAGGTTTTCCTTACAGAAAACGAGGGTACGAACGGTCTTACCGGTTCCGTTGGGAAGAACAACCGCA